>MNWS01000011.1:13492-14603 GCA_001872685.1 Fidelibacterota bacterium CG1_02_48_14 | reverse complement strand
CACGGCTCTATGCGGAAATATTGGCAAAGACCGAATATCACCTATGACCAGGCACTGGAGCTCCGGGAGAGACTTACCGACGCGCAATTTGTCAGCGTAATGGACGGCCGGGGTGGTCGAACGATCCGGGCTGGTGCCGAAAAAACGAATCCGAATGTTGAGGTGGATGGCGCTGACGAGTATGGATTGGAGTCGTTTAACATGACAATCGCCGATGGTCGCAACCTCATTCCCGAGGATATTCGGTACAATTCACGGGTGGCACTGGTTGGCGCAGACGTTCTTGACAAACTTTTCCCCTACGCTGACCCACTTGATAAAGACATTTCCATTGACGGCATCAGGTTCAAAATTGTCGGTATCATTGAACCTAAAGGTGCTCTTTTCGGCCAGAGTCAGGACAATTTTGTCATGATTCCCATAACCACCTATATCCAATTCTTTTCCAGCAACTGGACGAGTTTGGGAATTTCTGTGAAAGCGCCGACACGGGAAGCATTTGATGATATGAAAGAGGAATCGATCGGACAGATGCGGGTGGTGCGGGACCTGAAGCCTGACGATGAGAACGATTTTGAAGTGACCTCCAATGATGCCTTGGTGGAGACCTTCGCCAGTTTCACCGGTGGCGTAAAAGTGTTTGCCTTCGGTGTCAGTATTATCGCGCTGGTGGTGGCGGGAATTGGCATTATGAATATCATGTTGGTATCGGTGACTGAACGCATTAAGGAAATCGGTATTCGCAAGGCAATTGGCGCGACCCGGGGAAATATTCTGGGACAGTTTTTGTTGGAGGCGGTGTTCCTATCCCTCATCGGTGGCGTGTTTGGCATCATTTTGGGGGTGGGCGTGGGAAATGCCGTGACTTTATTCATGGATATTGATCCGCAAATCCCCATTGATTGGGTTTTCATTGGGCTGGGGGTTTGTTCCACCATCGGTATCACATTCGGAATTTACCCGGCTTACAAAGCAGCCAAACTCGATCCGATTGAGTCACTCCGATACGAATAGAGCAAACGAAGGAGAAAATTTCCCGTATTAAAATCACGCCAACCGACTGTTGATAAAAATTGAGCCCGGAAATTGATGCGTTTCCGGGCTCGTATTT
>MNWS01000011.1:0-13383 GCA_001872685.1 Fidelibacterota bacterium CG1_02_48_14 | reverse complement strand
GAGCACGAACTCATCGTAGCGACTATTGACCTCGTCAACTTTTCTCAGCATCATGCGTGTGGAAATCCATTGATTCAACGGTGGCATCACTCGTTCCAATACGCCCGGCGCTGCCATTAATATGATCCACAGTGGCAAACTGATCGCCGTGGCTACCAGCAGGACATAATAGATGAATTTAATGGCCAAAAACTGATCAGCGTTAAGTGGTGTTTGAATGGAGTCGTAAGCTGTTGGTGGTGTTGAAGAGAACAACATGAAGTACAAGAGCACCAGGGAAGCCAGGAGCATAAATCCGCCGTAAACCCGATGGTTCTTTAGAAACCACGGATCCGTATCATGTACCATTTCCAACACTCGCAAAGCCCGACGCGTGGAATACCACTTGTTGAGTTTTTGATTCCATTTTGAGATGAGCTCAGGCCGCATCAACAAGATCAAGCCCACAACAATGCCCGCTGACATTCCGATCTTTAGAATCAGAATACCTGCCTGCAACAATACTTCTGCGATTAACGGATTCATTCAATCTGCCCTTTCGTATATGGTTTCCCTTTTCCCCGACTCAATTCCCCTCCCAAACAACCTGATCATCATTAATGATATTCTTAACCTGTTTATTCCCCAGAGTTTGTGCGAGCGCTACCCGTCAGATTGAATCTGACTCATGAGATTCAATCACAATTTCCATTTTTTTCAGATCTGTGAGCATCTGCTGAGGATTCATCAAGTGTGCCTGAAACCACAAACCTGGTTTTCGACCCGCTCCCTTTAATAACTGAATGACGCACGCCACAACCGGGGCTGCGGTGAGATAATAACCACTCTCATGAGCGATTCGCAGCTCATAATTACATTTTTTCCCGTTGCTGATACCCGAGCTCTGCAAATGCAACACCGTCCCATAGGGCGGCGTACTAAATTTTTTCAGTCCCCAGACGAGCATTTTCGACACTGGTCGGGCTCCATAAATCGGCGCAATCCTGGTCCACATCCATCCCAAAGGCATAATGAAATAATCAACGAACCAGTTAAATCCACCCACATAAAATCCTGAACTTTTAAGAGATGGAATCAACTCGGGCAATGCTGATAACTCTTCCAGCCACATGGGATAGACATTTCGTAATCCAAATTTCCCACCGAAATCCACATGACGCACCATTTTTCCCCAACCAGCTTCTTGCCATTCGCCATTGATTAATTCTTTGGTGCTGAAATCCGCCAGTTCCTGGACAAATTCCAACATGGTTTCGTTGGAAAAGAAGAGTTTGGACCAATTAATTGAGATGACACTGGAGACTTTGGCCTCAATCAACTCATCCATTTGTTCCGCCGCAGCCCGGATCATCGCCGCGGGTAAACCGGGATGAAACCCGCCATCGGTGACAAAGCAACGCCCGGCTGTCTCAATTTCCCCTCTCAAATCTTCGAGAATTTTCAATTTTGCACGCGCGTAATTGATGTCCAGATAATCACACTCAGCGCGTAAAACCGCCCGGGCGACGTTGTGTGTATTGGAACTTGTGCTGGAGGCGACAATAACCAGATTTACACCGAGCAGAACCCGATCCAAACTAATGGCATCCGCTGCATCTGCAACTTTCCAGGTGACGCGAGTCGGGGTGAATTTCCTGCCCAATTCCAGGGCGTATTGTTCGGCCTTCGAGGCATTGCGGCCGGCAATCGTCACCGAAACATCCGTAAATGTCAGGAGCAAATCTGCGATAATGCGTCCGGTGTTGCCATAACCACCGAGAATTAGAACCTGCGGTGAATCAGCCATAATCACCCTCACTTGAAAATTTCATGAAACATAATCCCATGAATCGAGAAATGGAAACTGAACTAAGGGATGTGGCGGCGTGAGTTAAAAATCAGCCAAAGTGAGTCGTTTCAGGCGATAATAAGCCAGCCAGTAATTGCGTACATTCAGAATATAGCCCTTCCGGGCAGCGTCTTTTTCCTGTTGTGCACGCAGCAAATTGGTGATGTCCACCCGGCCAATGACGTATCGGTTTTTGGTCACCTCGAACTGACGAGCGCCGATGGTATCCGCCTTGGCGGACAAAAGCAGTTGTTGCTGGAGTTGCTCAAATTGCTTCGCCTGAAAATAGACATCCTGCTGAAATTGCCGGGTTTGGGTTTCCAGATTAGTGAGAACCCGTTCATTGTCCGCCAGGGCGGCTTTCACGGTAGCAGCGCGTTGGCCCCAATTAAAAATGGGAATTTCCAGTCCAACGGAAAATCGCTGTTGATCAAAGGGTTGGTTGTAGACATCACTCAGGACATCACCACTTTTATTATATCCCCAGCTTGCCGAAAGATTGGCATCAAACCAGCGACGTGACTGGGCCTGACGCACAGCCTTATCCGCCTGTAATACCTGAAGCCGGTAGGCTGGTAAAACACTGCTGTTCGTCGCCGCCAATTGAACCAGGCGATCGATGTCCAGCGTCTTCTTATCGAATGCCGGCGGCTCATTGAGAAGAATCGCTTTTTCCAAGGGCAGGTCCAGGACGATTTTCAACTCACGCCAGGTGCGATCCAACTCCAGAAGTGAACTGTTCAGGTCTGCCTCAGCATTCATTCTGGCTAATTCTGACTGGAGCAGGTCATTTTCAGCAATCTTCCCCACGGAATAGCGTCCGGTGGAAATGGTGTAAATCGAGTCATTCACAGCCAGATTGAGGCGCGCCAAATCCACATTGATCTGGGCGATGTAGACCTCAAAATAACGCTGAACCAGGTTGATATTCACATCCGCCAGCGTCTCTTTGTAGCGCAACTCCGCAAGATCGTACTGCCTGTTTTCGATGCGACGGCTCCAGCGCAGATTATTGAACTGAAACAAAGGTTGGGTAAATCCCACAATCAGCGGTGTGGATTGCCAATAAAGATCCGGCGTGGTAATGCGATTCAATCCGCTGGATAGAAAGAGTTGACCGCCGGTGAGTGCAATTTTCTGATTCAATGTCAGGTTCAGTCGGCTAAATGTCTGGGACTGGGGTCGGAACAAAACCGAACCATCGTCCTGACTCACCGACGAGATTGCCCGTACCAAACCCGGCAAATCTGCCGTCATTGATAATTCCGGTAGGTATGCCGCCTCGCTGGCTTTGTGATTCCAGGTTGCAGCCTGAAATTCCTGTCGTGCCATTTTTGCATCGGGACCCTGGTTTAATCCCATTTCAAGGCAATCGCTGAGTGACATTACCAGCGCTTGTCCTAAAACCATTTTCGTTAGAAACAGAATCACAATCCCAAATTTTATTCGATGAGACATCAACATCATTCATACCTCAGTGATACAATGGGATCCTGTTCAGCAGCGCGCCTGGCGGGGAAACTACCGAATGTCAACCCGACGCTGAAGGAAACCACGAATGATACCACAATTGAAATACCCGAAACGATGGTGGTGATATGGGTAAATTTTTCAATTCCCCAGCTCATAAACATTCCTAAAAATATCCCCAGAATACCGCCGGTAAGACTGATGGTAATGGCCTCCAGCAAAAACTGCAGTGAGATGTCCCGCTTGGTAGCACCCAATGCCAGCCGGATGCCAATTTCCCGAATCCGCTCCATCACCGAGGCCAGCATGATATTCATAATGCCGATTCCACCCACCACCAACGAGATGGAAGCGATGGCGCCGAGAACGATATTAAAAATATTTTTGGTGCGCTGTTCCTGTTTCAACAATTGCTCCGGGATGATGATCTCATAATCCACCACATCGTTGTGCCGGCGTTGCAGCATGCGACTCATAACCTCCGAAACCGGCTGGATGTACTTGGAATCAGCCACTCGCACCACCAACCGATCCAGTTGGTTGAAATTGGATTTATCCGGCTCGTTACCACCTCTCTGACGAGCGTTCGAGATAATATCCTGCTTGGTGACCAACGCGCGATTTTTATACCGCAGCAACATGGTTTTCACCGGTGTGTAGATGTCCATGTTGTAGTCCCGGATCCCCAGATGCTGGATATTCTGCTCGGAAATTTTTCGTTCTTCCAGCACGCCGATCACCGTCAGCCAAAGATTACCGGTTTTAATTCGGCGCCCCAGCGGTGGTTCTTTGACGAAAAATTTTGTGGCGACACCGTACCCGATAATGCAGACCGGCATCGCGTCATTCAATTGATGGCTGCTAAACCAGGTCCCGGATTCGAGCGCAAAATCGCTGGTTGAAAAATACTCCTGTTTAATGCCCACCAACTTGCCGGTTCGCTTTAACCCGGACCGAACCACCATGGTCTCCATCACGATTTCCGGACTTACGAATTGAATCTCGGGAATACCTTCCAGGACACTTTCGGCATCCGCCAGGGTGAGTCCCGGAGAAAACCGCTTTTCATTGGTTTTATCCTGGGCAGTCTCCTCGACCTTGCCCTCTTCCTGTTTCACTATCGGTTTAACGATAATGTTATTCACACCCAGCAATTGCATCTGAGACAATATTTCCTGACGCGCACCATTGCCGATCGCCAGCATGGCAATCACCGAAGCGACGCCAAAAATGATGCCCAGCGATGTAAGAAAAGCCCTGAATTTATTCTGGATGATCGCTTCGAAAGCAATGAGAAAATTGAAAATAATATGTCGGGTCATGGTTCCTGTTGTGCCCCAACTGACTTTGTTAAGGTCGCGGTAAGGTCTCGAAGGGGAGCTCATCACTGTCGGCAGGCACGGATAACATCAATTCATCGGTAAGCTTGATACCGTCGGAAATAATGGCGTCATCCTCATTCATTAATGCCACATTGACCTGTTGTTTAACCCAATCACCGCCATTTCTTAAATAGACAAAACTCAAAGAATCCTGAGTGTGGAGACATTCCAGGGGAATGAACAGAGCACTGTCAACGTTGGCGACGATGATGGTGTTTGATGTGGTCATGGCCGGCCGCAATGTTGAGTCGGCTTCATTCACCTGGATGCGTACTTCGAAAACTTTGGAGTCAGAATTGGGACGCTGCTCACCAATGTTGGCCACTGATGTCACACTGCCCGTAAGCTGTTTTTGCGGGTCAGCATCCAGACCGATTTCAACCACCTGTCCTTTGGTTACTTTTTGAATATCAACTTCATTCACATAGGTCACGGACTCCATGTCGGACAGATCCGGGAGCGTCGCAACGGTGGGTTGCCAGGCTGAAACCTGCGAACCTTCCGTCCGTTTTTTGCCATCCCATTCACGGACATAAATCACCATGCCTTTTTCCGGCGCGGTGATGCGGAATTCCTGAACTAATTTTTCATAATCACGCAAATTATTTTTGCGTTTTGAAAGTTCGGCTTCTACTTCCCTCATTTTGGCTTGTGCCTGCAAAATGTTTGTCTGGTAATTCGCCCGGGCTTGTTTCAATGCGCGTTGGGTTTTCTCTAAATCAATCTCCGCCTGGCGAACGATGGATGGTGCTTCGTACTGGGATTGCTCCTTATAGAGCTCTTTCTCTTCCAGGGAAAAGTGCCTGTTGATCAGGTCGTTCCGGGCATTCGCCAGGGATAACGTGCAGTCCAGCTTGGCCTGTTCATATTGAGATTCAGCCTTATCAATGGCCAATTGTGCATCTTCGATCTTACTCGTCAGCTCCGACTTGTCCAGTTCCGCCACAAACTCACCGGAATCAACTTCAGTTCCTTCCGGAATCAGTTTCAGGATTTTCATGTTCCAAATGCCATTTCGCCGGGCGTTGGTTGGACCCTGAATCTCAATGGAATTTTTCGCCTGGAGTTCGCCCGCCGTCGTAACCGTCACGCGAAAAGGTCCGACTTTTGGTTGAACCAGAATATTTTCAGATTGGTTATCTGCCGAAGAATTGAGATACCAGGCGCTACCTGCCAGTCCGACAAGGATACACAGCGCAAGGATAATTTGCCGTTTGGTCACGTGGATAAATAAATCCTGTTTATTGGGGAAGACCGAATGATTTCATCTGAATAGCTAATGATTGTTTTTCACAATCGGGCACGCAACCCAATGTTCCGGTGCATGTTCGTCCAAAGGTGGGATGTTCTCAGCACACGATTTTTGTGCCAGTGGGCATCGTGTCCTGAAACCGCAGCCGGATGGTTTATGCAATGGGCTGGGAACGTCACCTTCCAACACAATCCGATGCTCCCGCTGACGCCGTGGATCCGGACGCGGCACCGCAGACAGCAATGCTTTGCTATACGGATGACGGGGGTGATAATAGACGGTGGAACTTTCACCAAACTCCACAATATTCCCCAAATACATCACCGCGATACGATCAGCAATGTGCTCCACCACGGACAAATCGTGCGCGATAAACAGATAGGACATGCCGAATTCTTCCTGCAAATCCATCATCAAATTGATCACCTGGGCTTGAATCGAAACATCCAATGCTGACACCGGTTCGTCGCAAATAATCAAATCCGGATTGGTAGCCAAGGCCCGGGCGATCCCAACGCGCTGGCGCTGTCCGCCGGAAAATTCATGCGGATACCGGTAACCCTGTTCAGGCTGTAATCCAACCTTATCCAGCAACCAGCCCACGCGCTCCTTCATCTCTGCATCAGACATGTTGGTGTGAAGTTGCAGTGGTTCCGAAATAATTTGTGCCACGGTCATACGCGGATTGAGTGAAGCGAAGGGATCCTGGAAGATCATCTGAACTTTGGAGCGGTATTTCCGTAACTCGTTCGCTTTCAGTTTCGCAAAATCCACCGTTTTCCCGTGATCGTGGTATTTAATACTGCCGGAAATTTCCACCTCAGGATAGAGCTGACGCAAAATGGCGACGAGTGCCCGGCCAACGGTTGTTTTTCCACACCCGGATTCGCCCACCATACCGATGGTCTCTTTCCGATTAATGGAAAATGAAATACCATCCACAGCTTTTACTGTGGCAACCCGTCGGGAAAGTACGCCACCAAAAATTGGAAAGTGGACCTTCAGATTTTCGACTTCAACCAGTTTTTGTTTTTCTTCAACCATTGCTATCTCAAATCACCCATAATTCATTTATTCATACATGCATGCGTTAGTTTTGTACGGCTTCAGGACTGTTGCCACCCTGAAGTTTTTTTTCAGCCATGGCGTCAATCGGCAAATGACACCGGGTAAAATGTCCCGGTTCGACTTCAACCAAATCCGGCTCTACCGTATCGCATTTATCCAGTTTAACATCGCAGCGGGTACAGAATTTACAGCCTACCGGCAAATTCAAAATATTGGGAACCATGCCGCGGATGGCCTGGAGACGCTCTTTTTTCTGCAATTCGGGTCGCGGAATGGAATTCAGTAAGCCCTGGGTATAAGGATGCAGCGGATTTTCGAATAACTCAATCACCTCCGCGACCTCCTGGATTTTGCCACCGTACATGACAATCACGCGCTCGCAGGTTTCCGCGATTACCGCCAGATCATGCGTGATTAGGACAATCGCCGCATCTTCCCGCAAATCTTTGATCTCTTTCATGAGTTCCAGAATCTGGGCCTGAATCGTCACATCCAACGCAGTGGTGGGTTCGTCAGCAATCAACAGCGATGGTTTTTTCGCCAGAGCCATGGCGATCATCACGCGTTGCCGCATCCCGCCGGAAAACTGGTGCGGATAATCTGACAGCCGGGTCTCCGGTGAAGAAATGCCCACCTGATCCAGCAATTTTATCCCGGCGTTCCGTAGGGCTTGGTTGGCGTTACGATAATCGTTGGAAATTAATTTATCCAATCCCACCACCAAAAGCCCCAGTATCAGCGGCAGGAGACCACCCGTTAAAAATTGGGTAACCATCTGGCTGACCAGAAAGCTCCAGCCCGCACCCAGTTGACCAAAAAAGAGAAACAAAACTGCCGCGATACCTGACACCTTAAGCTTGTTCCGCCAGGTTGATCGCCGAAAGCTGGCCGCCAGATCAATCACCCGATCCTTGGTCATTTCACCAAACGACTTGGGCTTCAGACTTTCGATGACCTGCATCCCGATGGTGTAGACCGGATTGAGTGACGTCATGGGCTCTTGAAAAATCATGGCAATTTCACTGCCCCGGATCTGACGCATACGGGTGTACATTTTTTCCCGGAAACTGCGTTCATGACTTTTGCGCGGCGAGTTGAAGAAAAGAAAATAGACTAACCCAACCATCAAAATCATGCTCCCCAAAAAGGGAATCACACCGGGTATCGGCAGGACCAGATGTAAAATGAGCCAAACGGTCATGAACAGAAATGCAAAGCCCGTGCGTTGACTGGCATTCATCTGATTGAAAAAACGGTACTGGGGAATCGCTTTGATTTTGCGCAGTTCCTGGCCGTTAAAAATGGTTTCACCCTTGAAGATGATTTCGCCGTCTGTCACTTCGCCCGGTGGGTTGGGGATGAGCTGAATCAACGACAACAGGGAGACGGATTTCCCTGAGCCGGACTCGCCGACAACGCCCAGAATTTCACCTTTGTAAATGTCAAAATCGACGCCATCAACGGCTTTGGCGGTTTTTCCACCGATCTGGAAGTAGGTCTTCAGACCTTTTATTTCGAATAATTTATCCCGCATTACCGCAACCTTGAGTAAACCCGTGGATCGAACGCCTCACGAATCGCTTCACCGATGAAAACAATGAGTAACAGTGTCAGAAACATCGCCCCCAGCGGTGCTAAAACCATCCAATATTTAACCATACTCTGTAAGCCTACCGAGACCATTTGTCCCCAACTCGGTGTCGGTGGTGGCAGTCCAAATCCGAGGAAGTCAAGCCCTACCAAAGAACTGATGCCGCCAATAACACTGAAAGGGAAGTAGGTGATAATGGGCACCAGGGAATTGGGTAAGATGTGATTGAAAATGATCAATCGGTGCGACTGCCCCATTGAAATAGCGGCAGCGACGTAATCTTTGGTTTTTTCCCGGTAAAATTCCGCCCGCATGTAATAGGTCATCCCAATCCACCCAAATAAGGTGAGAATGACGATGAGCAAAAAGAAGTTCGGTCTCACGATGGAGCTGATGATGATCATGACAAAGAGAAATGGCAGAGTCGCCCATATTTCAATAAATCGTTGGGAAATCAGATCGAATTTCCCGCCGAAATAGCCCATCATAGCGCCGATGGAAACACCGATGATGTAGCTGGCGATGGTGAGTAAAATGGCAAAGGAAAGGGAAATATTGAATCCATACAGCAGCCGGGCGAAGACATCCCGTCCGGTATTGTCGGTCCCAAACCAATGTTTCGCGCCGGGTTGTTCATACATCTTATTCCCGGTCACCGTCACATCTTCCAGTGGACCATAAGGATAAAGGGGCATGATCACCCAATTTCCAGGTGTTGACTTAAACCGTTCTTTCAACTCACGGTAATTGGCTTCTCCGGGGACATCTTCACCAAATGTATTACCCGGGATATAACCCTGGACAATGGGGAAGTAGTATTGCCCGTCATATTTGACAACCACCGCACGGTTGCTGATGAGCAATGGCAAGAAAAAGGAAAGAATATAGGCTGTTAAAAGAATGATAAATGAATAGTAGCCGCGTTTGATGGATTTGAATTTGAGCCACCGTTTTTTCAGGACGGATAATGAAATTTGTTCCTGTGTGGCTTTTGGGTCCGCTGTTATTATAACGGTCGTGGATTGGGAAGTGTTTTCCTGTGTGCTCATCTTTATTACCTACTTAAACCGAATTCGTGGATCAACCGTTGCCAGAGCAAAATCAGACAGAATATTGCCGATGAGCCTGAGTAGTACCGCAATCACCAGAAAGCCCATTACAATTGGATAATCTCGATCCAGGATTGCCTGATACCCCAACTTGCCAAAACCATCAATGTTAAAAACCAATTCAATCATGTATGACCCGGCCAGCAAAACACCGATCACATTACCGATGTAGGAGGCGATGGGAATGACGGAATTCCGCAGGGCATGAATCCAGATGACGCGTTTTTCGGACAATCCTTTGGCAAAGGCTGTCCGGATATAATCCTGAGACATATTTTCGATAATGCTGTTTTTCATCAGCACGGTGAGTGTGGCAAAACTGCCGATGGTCCAGGCGATCATGGGCAACACGGCGTGATATAGCTGATCAATAATTTTTGCCCAGAGCGACAGATATTCCCAATTGTCAGATCGAAAGCCACCCAGGGGGAAAACATCCCAGAACGAACCGCCACCTAAAAGGATCAGTAAAACAGCGCCCAGCGCCCAGCCGGGAATGGAATAGGCAATAAAAACCACCACACTGGAGAACAGGTCAAAGGGTGATCCATGGCGCAAGGCTTTGGCAATCCCAAGGGGGATACAGACCATGTAGCTAATGAGAAAACCGGACAGACCAAAGAAGATTGATATTTTGAACCGGGGTTTCATCACATTCAACACGGGCTGCATATAGGTGTATGAAGTGCCCAGATCGCCGGTGAGGATGCCTGAAAATTTTGTTTTGTAAACCAAAGCTTTTTCAATGCTTTCGTCTGGTGAGTCGAGTGGCCGAATGAGCCATTCCGCGTTGGGAGTGCCATCCTCATTCACTATTTCAAAACCGGCAGATGTGCGCTTCACGGTCACCCAACGACCACGCCCCATGTTTTTTTTCGTCTCCGCCTGCCCGGCGGTGAATTCCACGTTACGGGTTTCATATTCCCGTGGCCAGAGTCCAAGCCAGATCAAATAGCGCTGGATAATGGGTTTGTCAAATCCGTAGAAGCGTTTGAGTTCTTCCATCGCCTCTTCAGGCAAGCCGGCCCCACCCCCGGAAGTTAAATCCGAGCTACCGGCACTAGCGCCTTCACCACCGGTCATGCCTCCCATCTGAATCTGACGAATACTTTGCTCCAACGGGCCACCAGGAGCCAATTGGAGAATGATAAATACCAGAATCGTTGCCCCAAAAAAGGTTGGAATCAGGAGTAACAATCGTCTAAGGAAATAGGTCGCCATACAACTCTTCTAACTCAAATTCACTTATTTATTCAGTTCAATTTGTCTCTGGAAGACAAAAGAAAGAGGCCGGTTCGGTTGAGCCAGCCTCTTTTCAACAGTTTCAATTATAAATCCCGGGTTGGAAAATCGCGCAGGAAAACATGCTGGCAATTTCCCGCCTGGGGTTACCAGTTAAACTTGTCAGTTTTCGAACTCAGCTCTTTCCAATATTTCACCTCCAGAGCACCCTGGGGCATGGTTTGGTCCTTTGCCTGAGCCTCTTTTAGTGCGGCTTCCTTCTGAGGATCTATCCACCACAGGGAATAAATCGAGCGGTAATCACCGGTGTAACGGCTAAACATATACTCCGGGTAACCGAACTTATCCCAGTACAACAAGCGCTGATAAGGCCGATAGGTTGACCATGCTGCCGGATGGATGTCCGAATAAATACTATCAATGGCACGAATCATCTGAACCCGTTCGCGTTGTGAGAACGTAATGTCATACGCATCACAGAGGCTGTCGATTTCAGCATTTTTTATACCTGAAATATTGTTGGTGTAGGTCTCATCCGCCAATTCAGACTTGAGTGAGGTTTCCGGATTCGGGAACACCAAACCACCCCAACTTTGCATGTAAATGGTAAAATCGCGCTCCATGAGCTGTTTCCACAGCGTATTTCCATCCACGAACTTGATCTGGAGATCGATGCCATAATCTTTCAGGGTCTGCTGAAACGGTGTCACCATGTATTCGACACTTTTGGGGATACCAATTTCCAGCTTGAAAACCTTGCCATCATTGTTCACCAACCAACCGTCCTGGTTGCGTTTTGACCAGCCCGCTTCAGCTAAAAGTTTCTGCGCCTTATCGGGATTGAATTTAATGTCTTCGTTGTTGGGACCAGCGTAGGTGGAACCGGAGTAGAGTGAATTTTGCATGAGATATTCACTGTAGTACATCTCTTCGTTCATCTTTTCCCGGGGTAACAGATAGGTAAATGCGTAACGAACGCGGCGATCATCAAATGGCCAACTCCGGAGATTGAAGGCAAATCCACCGGTCCCGGCGGGTTTGTCAGAGAATACTTTGCGTTTTTGAACCCAGCCCTTTTTCACGGCATCAAAATCGGTCTCTTCAATCCACATCCGAGCCATATTAACCGTGAAAAAATCCTGCTCACCCTTTTTGAATTTTTCGAATTCCAGCGACGGATTGTCTTTTACCACCACGAATTTGATCTTATCGAAATTACCAGTAAACTTGTTTTCCGGTTTGTCATTCGCCCAATAATCCAGACGCCGGGTGACAGCATAGGAAATCTGGTTGTTGATGTCGCTCTCCAGCATGGTGTAGGCACCCGTACCTGGCAGCATTTTGTACTGGTATTCTGTGAGGTAATCCGCACCGGTCAGGTTCTTGAGATAATGGTTGGGTAGAATCGCCATGCTGGCGCCAAAATAGAGGAAATTGCGCCAGTTCAATTGTTTACACACCACACTCACAATGTATTTGCTATCCGCAGAGGGTCGTTCAAATTTGCCATAAACCAGTTGGTCTGACGGTGAGAGAATGGTCTCATCCATGTGCAAATCCCAGGTTGCCACAACATCCTCAGCCGTTACAGCCCGACCATCGGACCAGCGGGCGTCTGGGTTAATGCGGAACCAGAACTTCATTTTGTCGTCAGAAATTTTCCAGTGTGAGGCCAGTTTGGGAATGAATTCGAGTGTGACCGGATGAAGGTCAACCAATCCTTCGTAGAGCATACCGGAAATGGTGCTATTCTCTTCGTAATTGGCATTTTGACCTTCGGTGCGCATGGTTGCCGGGAAACGGGAAACAATGGTTGTTAATACACCACCCCGGACGGCACGGGCATCACCGAAATACGGCAATTCATCAACCGGAATTTGGTAGGTTGTGAATCCCAACTCAGTGGCAATTTTATCAAAACCATATCCGCCTTCGTTGGCTGGTGTGGCCGTGTCAGGTGGATCGAGAGTTTCCACCGTACTGATGGCTAAATTGACCGGTTGCGCTACCGGTTCCCCTGCTCCACAACCGGTTAGCATAACCATGAATAAGCAAAGCGTTACCCCAAAACCAAATAGCTTTCGCATTGTCATTTTCCTTTTTCTCCCGTCAATTGTTTGTCCGGCTGTCTTGCCTTGGCGGCAAACTTACAAAGATTCCATGCAAAAACCAGTCCTACCTAATGGCTACAAGCGTTTGAATGACACAGTTTCTTTACAATTCAGCCTTCAAAAAGGTTCATTCTGTCCCATTGAATTCAGTGAGACTATAATTTCAGAAGCAAAGCGAAATGAAATTATACAGTCGAACTAATCCCGAAAGCGAAGCTATTCGGGATCTCATGGGTAATATTTCCCGCCGCTTGCGACGGGGAGCGTCATTTTTCAATTTTCGCAACCTTAGACACCAACCCGTCAAAGGGGATGCCATTGGATTGGTTT
>MNWS01000264.1 GCA_001872685.1 Fidelibacterota bacterium CG1_02_48_14 | reverse complement strand
CTGTGTCCTTTTGAAGCATCAAAAGGACCAAAAATGCTTGTTGCGCCGGGAAATCACCCGGTGTCTGGCAATTCATCCCTGTCGCTGCGGAATTTGAACTCGCTCGGCTGCACCTCGCTCAGGCACAAATTCCACTGATCGCTCCCCCGGGATGAGCCAATCTATCCGGCCGCTTTCCAAAGGCGCTGAAATACCGGAGAATTGCCCTAGTGCTGGCGGGTGGTCTGGAGGCTTGGACGCGGGAACTGGTGTAAAAAGAACAGTGTCATTCATGATATTAAAACAGGGATCAGTAATAATTTCCAGTACGGATCCCTGTTAATTTTAACATCCTGTGGTTATCTGGTTACTGAAGCGATGGGTTAGGACTAGAATCAAACCCTTTCACTCCCCGCCAAATCAGCCATCCCATGAGCAGAACTTCACCCAGGAAGGTATAAGCTGCAAGATTCAGGTCGTAACTAGCGGAAAGGATTTTCCCGGCTGAATCGATGACATACCCCATTCCGGCAACGACGACCAAAATGCCCAGCCATTTTGGGAAATACCCGGACTTGAATGTCAGAAAACCCAGGAGCAGCAGATGTATTCCAAAGACCAGCAAGCTCATGCTCCAGCCATCCTGAAAAGATTGAAAAGCCAGCAAGGTTTGGATTTGGAGTCGTTGGGGATCTAGTATAGCCAGATCGTTCCCAATTCCCACCAGTTGCAGGACATTCAGCAGATGAAAAATGGCAGTGCCCAACATTGCTGCATAGACGACCCGGAGCCAGCCGGTGAGCCGGGAGAGTTCGTGATTCACAGGTTTGAAAACCAGGTACAGCCCCCAGGCCACAATCACATCCAAAATCGCCACGATGAGGAATAACAGCACCGCCCAGCGGACCTCGCCGGAGGAAGTATGGAAATTCTGAAACGAGACTGCGGCATCGCCGGGGATATAGAGTTTCATCAAAATGCCAAAATTGGCAATCGGTGCCAGGACCGCCATAAGCAGTAAACTGAGACCGGCAATGAGGGCGGCGGACTTAAGGGATATGGACTTATTAGACGGGATATTCATTTGTTTTTGCTCCTGTTCATGGGATGGGGCTGACTACCCACCTGTTTTCTTGGATTGATTTTCTTCCACGCGAAATGCCACAATCTTCCGGATCAGATCGAGGGGTAACGGCTGATCCAGTGGAAATTGAACCGAACCTTTGCCCTGTTTGTACACAGAGAGTTCTTTCTCGAACGCCGTCATCCCCGATGGTATCGGATAGAACCCGATATGGTTGGGGTATGCGGCGAAATAGACCAGCGGTTTACCATTAAGTTTAAACGCGGGCATCCCGTAACTGATGGACTCCACCGCATGGGGTGCAAGCTCAGTTATGAGCGCATGCAGTTGATTCAATCGTTCCTGAATATCTGCCGAGTGGATGGCTATATATTCATTGATCGATTTATAACCTGGCTGGTCCGACATTTGTGGCATGTTGGATTCTCCTCAAATAGTTATGTAGATCGGGCTCCCGCTCTGAATACGGGCATCTTCCCCAGATAAAAAAAAATGTCAGGGGATTACGATGGCGGCCGGGGTTTGCTTTGCCTTAAAGATGATCGTGGTTATAACCTCAATCAATAGCCCATAAATCGCCCCGAGCACCAGTGTTGAAATGAGCATCATACTGGCGGAAAATTCCGGCGACGCTGCCATCATACCGCTGAGGGACAGGGGCAAACTGAACGCGAATCCCCAAACCAATCCATGAATTGTCCAATGTCCCAATTTCAGTGAACTAATACCGATTGCGACACCAATCAGTGTGCGACTAAAAATGATCTGGAGGGCAATCGGACCGGGTAATGGTTCCGGTCCACCGGCAGCAAAACTGTAACACACGAACCCAAAGAGTAACCCGGATAATGTGGCAATAACCAAGCGCTTCATTTGATGGTCTCCTTTTTCCAATTGAAGTTAATTGTCCCTTGCTTTTGAATTTCATTACCGATTAAGGGTGTCCGGCCATGCGGTTCCCAACCAGGTTTGGTAGATCAATTTTTGGTCATCAGATGGATTTTCGACGCGACTTAATCCCAGGATGGATTCCGGTGGTGATCCAAGTGTCAGTGAAATATCCTGCAGAATTCCTGTCCTGCTTACCGTGGCGATAATGCGGTCTCCGGCGCGCCGCTCTTTCAAATATATCGGCGGAAATTGCGTCACTCTGAATCCATCTAAGGCGATCAATTCATCATGTACATTGATGCCAGCGGTCCAGGCGGGTGAATTTTCCACAACGCGTCGTATAAGAAAACGACCGTTGCTTTCATTGATCTCAATCCCCATATAGGCTGCGTCACCGGCTTTCGTGGTATCCAATTTTAACCCGACCAGATGAAGGGTTTCAGCGTAAGGAAGTTCCGCCGTGCCATGGATATATTGACTGAAAAATTCGTCCATGGGAACACCGGAAATATGTTCAGTTGCAGACAAAATATCTTTTTCGGCAAATGGTTTATCCTTGTCATAATAGTTCTGCTGGTACAATAACCGCAGGACATCTTCCAGACATTTTTCACCATTTGAAGCATCTAAAATCTTCAAATTCAACAACATTCCCACCAACGCACCCTTGTTGTAATAGGAAATGGTGCTGTTATCCGTGTGTTCGTCCGGCCGGTAGAATTTTATCCAGGCATCCCAACTGGCTTCAGAGAGCGATTGATGCAGTTTCCCGGCCTTGCTTTCCAGGCGATTGATCTCATTCGTAATGGAAAGGAGGTAGTCATCAGGCTGGTAAAATCCGGAGCGCAGCATGAGCAGTTCGTCGTAATAACTTGTCAATCCCTCTACGAACCAGAGATTTTCAGTATACGCTTCCTGATCGTAGTCAAATGGCCCGAGGCCTTCCGGACGCAACCGTTTGATATTCCAGGTGTGGAAAAACTCATGGGCGACCAATGACAAAAATGAATGGTAAGCGTGCTTGTCTGTAAATGTCCAACGCCGGGCGAACATGACACTGGATTGCTTGTGCTCCAACCCACCACCACCGTCACCCAGGTTGAAAATGAAAACATAGCGGTTGTAAGGGAGTTCTCCCCAAATAGCCTTCTCAGCGAGAATAATTTTTGTGAAATCCTCAATTAAGGTCGAATCATTATAATTACTGGTACCGTAAATCGCGATAAGATGCGGTTTGCCCGCAACCTCAAATCTGATTTCGTGATGGTTCCCGATTTCAAACGGCGAATCCACCAGCTCGTCATAATCTTTGGCGAAAAACCGGGTTGCTTTTCGATTATCATAAGGCTCGAGACTGGTGGAAATCGTTGACCAGCTTTCGGGCAGTTCCAGGTCAACGGTCTGTTTCGCTGATAAATGATTTTTCCAGTACATGAATACACTGGCGCCATTGATCAGAGCATGTTCGGCATTAACAAAACTGGTACGAACGCTGTGTTCAAAAGCATAAACCTGGTACCGAATGACCATCTTTTTGTCACGCATGGCACCATCGATTTGCCAGTGATTTTTGTCGATTTTCTTGATGGAAAGGGGCTGACCATTGTGTCCACTGGCACTAATGTCCTGAACATGCCGCTGGAATTCACGCACCAAATAACTACCCGGAGTCCACACCGGCATTCCGATGATTTCGTCACCCCGCGCGCCATCCAGTGTCATTTCAACCTGAATGATATGGGTTTGTGGTTGTGGGATTGAGATGCGAAAACTGACCTCAGCACCCAAACAATTCCTGCTAAAAAAAATGAGCACTGAAAGCACCAGAAACTCAGGTAGAAATATTCGATTCAAAGCGCGACCTGACTGGTTTGATTCTTTCCGGTACATTGATACGCCTATGGGTTAGTTGGTGGAATTTGGTTGATTGGTCAGAGCAGATTTACGCGCAGCGATGACGCGCTCCAGCTCCTGAATATCCGCTCCAAGTGCCCGAATCTGATCCTTTAATGTCGTTTCGTTTTCAATGTCAGCAACCGAACCGGACCAATATCCATCAATTAATGATTCCAATTCGTCACATTTAGCAGCGTAAATGTATCGCATTTCCTCGAGCGTCAGCGTTATTAAATCCATTTGGGCGGAAGGTAATCGTTTTGATTAATTGCGCAAACATCATCCCTGTCCTTCGTCAAAATAATAAAAAGAAAGAGCACAGGATTACCCGGTGCTCAGTTCTTTTTCTCCAAAAAAATCAAAATCCAGATTTGAATCAGAAACTCGTACCTTTTTTAACAGAGCCTGAACCACTGATGCTGGTGTCCACACTTTTGGGGTTCCCAAAATAGGTGACATCACCGCTTCCGCTGATAACGGCATTCAGATCACCGGTGGTGTTCACCATGCAATCCCCGGAGCCTGAGATAATAGCGGTGACCGATTTTGTTTCCAGATCGCGGCTATTCAATCCTCCGGAACCTGAGATGCGGATGGTCAGGTCTTCCGCGCTACCCTTGATTTCCATATCGCCCGAACCGGAAATGGACATGTCAACATCATCAGCATCCACAGCTAAGGTGATATTGCCGGAACCGCTGATTTTAAGACCGAGATCACCACATTTGAAGAGATCCGCACCCTTCACATCGCTGGAACCGCTGATGGTCACATCGGAAAGTGTTGGAACGGTGATAAAAATTTTGACGTCATTTCTGGTTTTAAAACATTTTTTATTCCCGATGTAAAGATTTTGACCTTTTACATCGGTGGTAATCAATTCCAGCAGATTGTCGTCAGTCTGGATCGTTAAAGATTGCGTTTCCCCCGGCGTTAAAAAAACATCGGCACTACCACTGATGTTAATTCCGGAAAATGACGCAACTTCCCGGGTTTCACTTTTCACCTGACCCGACCCATCAATGCATCCGCCAAAACTCACGCACGCGAAAAACACGCTCAGACTCATGGCCAAAGTCGTGATTTTTAAGATGTTTCTCATGATACTTTCCTTTGAAATATTGGCCGATAAAGACCCGGTTAATCATCCCGATTGAATTCGGTCGTTTGATGCTCCAGACGGTAACTGGTTGTCTGGTGCTGACTGGATTAGTTGTCGTGAAGCGGGATTATTTTTTTTCGGGTGTTGAGTCCAGGAACAGGTGAACGGTCTTTACGAATTCTTCCATCTCACAGCCTGGAGCCAAATGACCACAGTCATTATCAAGAATCAGCGTTTCAGCACCCGTGAGTCCGGCAAATGTCGTGGCTGGTTGTGGATTGACGATATGATCCTGCCGGGAGACAATGATCAGGACTTTTGCACGGACGGCCGCGGCCGCTTTTTTCATGTCGCCACCGAAGGATTTCGAAATGTCATGTGATTGCATGGCAAATAATTGAGATTCCCAGTCGTCTGTGCGATAAAATTTTGCAAATCCGGCATCAACACCCTCCAAATAGCTCGGGAAACCTTCCCGGGGAGTTTGGCGAACTCGGTAAGAGGGTGTCTGGACCACCATGCTTTGGATCCGCGCCACCGTTTCACGAATTTGCGCTTCCGGCATCCCACAGGCTTTACCGTTCCGGATGGCGCTGAGCTCGGCTTCGATGAAAAGCAAATCGT
>MNWS01000060.1 GCA_001872685.1 Fidelibacterota bacterium CG1_02_48_14 | reverse complement strand
TTCAAGACCACCAATGCGATGTTCCAAACCAGGTGTGCCCGGAGTGGCCCATGGACGCGCCAGTGTCTTTTCGTCTCGCAGATAAGGTTTGTATAATCCGTCTTCACCAATGATGGATCGGTCCGGATGCTTGACTTCAATTTTGGGTAACGAAGCCGGATCGGGAATTTTCCAGGGTTCTGAACCCAAACCCAGATACCCGTCAGATAATAACAGCACGGGGGTCATGTATTTCAATGCAACCTGGGACGCTTCGAAGGCTGCCATGAAGCAATCTGCAGGAGAGTTTGCTGCGATAACCGGAATTGGCGCTTCACCGTTTCTTCCATACATGGCCTGTAACAAATCGGATTGTTCAGTCTTGGTCGGGAGCCCGGTTGACGGACCACCACGCTGGACATCAACAATCACCAGTGGCAATTCAGTCATGACCGCCAATCCCATGGCTTCACTTTTCAACGCCAGTCCGGGACCGGATGTGGTGGTAATGGCCAGATCACCAGCGAAGGAGGCACCGATGGCGGAAGCAATTCCGGCGATTTCATCTTCAGCCTGGAAGGTTTTCACACCATAATTCCGCAGACCGGATAGGGTGTGTAAAATTTCACTGGCGGGTGTGATGGGATAGGACCCCAGGAAAAGCTCAAGCCCGGCTTGCTTCGCAGCAGCTACAAATCCGTAAGCAATGGCCTCGTTGCCTGTTATACTTTTGTATTTGCCCGGAGCTACATCCGCTTTATCCACCCGATAAGTCGTCGTGAATATTTCAGTGGTATCGCCATAATTGTAACCCGTTTTGAGTGCAATAATATTGGCTTCAGCAATATCCGGAGCCTTCTTGAATTTCTGCCCCAACCACTTAATAGTCGGTTCCATGGTGCGGTTATACATCCAGAACAACAGTCCCAACGCGAACATATTTTTGGTCCGCTCGATGTCCTTGGATGAAAGTCCGGAATCCACCAGTGCACCGCTAACCAGCTTGGTCATTTCAACAGCGTAAACGGTGTATTCGTGCAAATCATCATTTTCCAGGGGATTGTGATCCCAATTGGCCAACTTGAGGTTGCGATCCGAGAAGGCATTGGCATTGGCCAGAATTACGCCTCCGTGTTTCAAATCCTTTAAATGGACCTTTAATGCGGCTGGATTCATGGCGACCAATACATCCGGTGCGTCGCCTGGCGTGTAGATGGCGTGAGAACTGAAGTTTAGCTGAAAAGCGCTGACGCCCGCCAGCGTTCCGGCCGGTGCGCGAATTTCTGCGGGATAATTGGGTAGCGTTCGCAGGTCATTCCCTACAATTGCTGTGGTATCAGTGAAACGGGTACCGGTCAATTGCATACCGTCACCTGAGTCACCAGCGAAACGAATCGTTACTTCGTCTACGCGTTTAATCGCTTTCGTCGACATTGAAGCGTACTCCTAAACTGTGTATTTCAAAAAATAAGATGGATTGTCGTAATCAATAAGGGTGCCAAAATTCTCAATTCACCAGATTCGTTTGCTGGGTTATGCATGTTTATTTTTTGGGACCTGGAGAAGAAAAATGGCTGGATAAAGGGGTGCTCTGAAGGTCTTAAAATGGGTATGAAATTCAGTCATCACTACCGCAAATCTATGGTTTTGAACCCCAATATCAAATCGCTTCCCAAAAAACATTTGGCACCCCTATTCGATCGATGGGGCTTTAACAGTGATAGCGTAAATGACTATATTAAATAGTGTTACAGACAAATATCCGGACCCGCGATTGATTTTAAATCTGACCTAAATTTCAATTGACTGACAAGCAGGTCACTCATGGATGTCCGATTTAATCCTGCTCCTCTGCACCCGCTGACTCACTCTCCCCCGGCCTGGATGGTACCAAGCGCTGTTTGACTGTCAAAGAACGCACCATGTACGCAGTCATTTTCCGTTGCGCCTCTCCAAAAACCGTATTTTTGGGAAACTGTCCCTTCTTATTCATTTCGCCAGCAGGTTTACCTGTTAAAATCTCAATCCCCTCCGCAATGGTGCGAACGGACCAGATATTGAATTTTCCATTTTTGACCGCTTCAACCAACTCGTGGTTCAACATTAATTGTTCAACATTGCTTTCGGGAATCATCACACCCTGCTTCCCTGTCAAACCCTTCTGTTCGCAAACTTTAAAGAATCCTTCGATTTTTTCATTCACACCACCAATGGGTTGAATTTCACCGAACTGGTTGACAGATCCCGTTACGGCAATGCCTTGGTTTATGGGGTATCCGGAGAGTGTTGACAAAATAGCGTAAAGTTCGGTGGAGCTGGCGCTATCACCATCCACACCCCCATAGCTCTGCTCAAATGTGATGCTGATTGACAAGGACAAGGGATATTCCTGGGCAAAGATATTTCCAAGGTATCCGGAGATGATGTAAACGCCTTTGTCGTAAGTTTTCCCGGAAAGTTTGGCCATTCGTTCGATATTGACAACACCAGCTTTACCGATAAAGGTTGTCGCGGTAATTCGGACCGGCTTACCAAAACTGGTTTCACCAATGCTGTAAACCGCGAGGCCGTTAATCTGGCCGATTTTTGACCCGGTCGTATCCACCAGAATTGATCCGCGGTCATAGCGTTCCTGGATTTTTTCTTCTACCAACCCCATCCTAAAATGTCTGCCCGCGATGGCATTCCGAACGTCCGCACCAGAAATTGCCGTATGGTCAAGTTTGCGTGCATAATGGGCAGCCTCCTTGATCAGGCTGACCAATTCGCCAAATTGCAGACTGAGCTTGGTCTGATCATCCGCCAGACGCGAACTCATGGAAAGAATCTCCATAACGCCACCCGGTGTGAAGGGAGGTAACTTTCGTTCCTGACAAACCCGGGCGATGAAGGCGGTATACTGCACCTCAACATTCTCACATCGGTCAACCTCATAATCAAAATCCGCACGGACCTTAAAAGACTTGCGAAAACTGTCATCATTACCTTGGAGAAATTGGAAATAGTCCGGGCGGCCCATGAGTAAAACCTTTACTTTCAACGGAATAAGCTCAGGTTTCATGGATGTGACCGAGGAAAATCCGAACTGTTCGTTCACATCTTCGATCTGGACTTTCCGGGTTCGCAATGAGCGTTTGAGTGCTTCCCAGACATACGGATTTTGCAAGACCGCATCCACATCAAGGATCAAATAACCACCATTCGCTTTCAGCAGTGAACCCGCCTGAATCATGGTAAAATCAGTGACGATCCCTCCCATGACGGGTCGCTTCTCGATCCGACCAAATACATTGTAATAGGTTGGATTGGTATCAATGATGACCGGTCCGCCTTTCTGTTGCGAATTATCAACCAGGACATTCACCTTATAGCGTATAAATGGATTTTCCGGGACTGAGGACCCCTCCTGCCCGTCATTTTCAACCGGTGAGGTCGGTTGCTCGTCAGCCAGGGTAAACAAAGCAATATTGGCGACGATGTCGGCTTTAACGGTATCGAGATATTGCTTGAGAACTTTATGCCGACTGTATTTTTGTTTGATGTGCTCAATGCGTGGCCCCACTGCCGCAGCGGCCATCGCCTGGTTAAATTCCTCCAGGGCTTCCAGACTGATTTGCTCAATTTTGGCGATCTCTCGCACACTCTCACTTATAAATCCCTGAACCTTTTTAATGGACTCCGCAATCTGGTCTTTTTCAACATCTGTCAGCTTTGAATACTGCTTCTCCGAGATTGGTTTTTCATTCTGAAGCGGAATGGTCTGAAATCCCGACTGAGAGTAAAGGACCTGAATGCTAATTTCAGCAGCCCGGGCGTTCAGGTCATTGATGATGACCTCCTTTTGCTCAGTGAACCGCTGGGTGAGTTTGTTCCGCTCACGGTGATAATGATCGCCATGGAACAATCGCGGTAATTCATTTCGCATCGTTTCAATAGATCGAGCCAGTGTTTTGGAGAATTTCACAGCATTCCCCGGCGCTAGTTCGATGACCTGCGGTCGGTATTCATCCGAGAAATTATTAACAATAATTAGGTCAGGTGGTGTTTTACACCGGGCGGCATAACGTTTGGCGATACTTTCGATGATGGTCGCTTTTCCGGTTCCGGGATACCCACCAACAAAAATGTTATAACCCGGTCCCTCCATTTCAAAACCAAGTTCCAGCGCGTCCATGGCGCGTGCCTGCCCGATAACTCCGTCCAGTGGTTTGATTTCATCTGTCGTTTTAAAGGGAAAATGTTCTGGATTGAATTTCGCGCCTAAATCTGATGCTTCAAGTTTCCGCATGGATTGAATCTCCTGACAAATGGTGAGCAGAATTTATCATCGGGCGATTTTTACGCCATTCATGGGCTGGAAGTTTAATGAATTTTCCCATGGGTTGTAAGCGCATTTCCGGTCTTTTCGCCGATTGGATTCGGGCGCCTGTTTAAATCACCTCCGCATTTGATGACTGAATATGTGTTGAAGGCTGAGTCAATTATTGATAAATTCCGCCACTTTTGAATCGGGGGTTGTGGTATCTTTTTAAATAACAGTAACATACAACAAGCGATTTGTCGCACTATGTGTGTGGCAAGTCACTGCCGAGCGTCAGGGAAAATGCGAATATTCCGCATAACAATCACCAGGGAGGTGAAAAATGTCCAGGGCTAAAACTTTGCTCACCATGTTGACGATCGCATCCTTATGGATCGCTGTGTCGACGCCGCTCATAAGCCATGCAACGGAGAACGCAAAACCGGTGGTTAAAATTGACCAACTGGTAAAAATGCGCCAATTGCAAAATGAGCAAATTCAATTGAACAATCTAAAACTGAACGCCAGAGCTGAGAAGGTCATGCCATGGCAACTCAAAGCTTTGGAACAGGCCAATTTGCAAAAGCAATCCAACGCTAAAAACAAACCCCAAACTTTGGGGAACCAATTTAAATCCCGGGTGCAAATACATCGGGTTGGACCAGATTACCTGGGCAGCACAGCGTCGCCAAATACCACCCACCTGCGGGATGTCTCAGACGGCACGGGCAGCATGTCCTTGTCTGACGCGAACATGCACTATTTCAATTTTTCCACCGGATTAAATGGATCCGACACAATCGGGATGGATGTCAACATTACCGGTAATGAAGGCGTTAATTTTGGCAGTGAGGGCTGGAATAGTCAGCCCGGATTTTCAATCCCGAGTGAAATTTTCTTTCTAATACCAAGCGGCTCATTAAGCGGGATTACAGCCACACCACTGATCGATGATCCGAATATTCCCTGGACAACGATTTCCTGGGACTGGAATGGTGGTGGCAACGGTGGTCAGCCTCTGGCCGTTGGTAACATTTGGGTGATTTATACCCGGACGACCCATTGCTATGTGCTCATGGAGGTCACGGATGTTACGGCTGACGGTTTTAGTTTCAATTATCTGTACCAGTCAGACGGGACAAATGTCTTCGGCGAAATTCTACCGATGATACTGACGGTGGACGGGGATACGTCTGCCACA
>MNWS01000022.1 GCA_001872685.1 Fidelibacterota bacterium CG1_02_48_14 | reverse complement strand
GCAAGTACAGGGGCATGAAAAAGATGTAATTCCACCGGAAAACGACAGTCAGCGCCAGGAGGAAGAAGGCCGCAAACAGATCCCGAGGGGTTTGAGTATCCAGAAACAGCAGAAGGAAATACATCCCCATCACCAAAATCGCCAAAGCCGCCGTATCCGAATTGGCATTCACACTGTGCCAGAAAGGGCTTTCTGCCATGGCCAAAAGGACGGCACCAACGATTCCTACCAGCGGAGAAAACAATCGCTTGCCCAGGAGATAGGTAAACGCCACGGCGATATAGATGAAAAACACACCATGCCAGAACGCACCGGCTTCACCGGCCGTATTAAAAATATGTTCGGCAATCCAGACAAAAGGCACCATGGTCAATGACGTGCCTACCGGCCAAAAGGAAATATGTCCATCAATCAGATATTGGCCGGTCTGGAGAATGCCTTGCGCACCGAGAAAATAGGCGGTGGGATCGCCATTGTAGAGAAATGGTCCCACAAATGGCAGACGTGGCAGGATGGTTATCACCAAAAGCAGCAATAAAATCAGGTAGTGTTGTTTGCGGGTAAAGGGTTTGATCATCTGATTGGTTTCTTCAAAGTCCACTCGTCTGTCTGAGCTTTGCCTGTCCGGCTCTCGACGGATCGAAGACCGAGTGGGGTATCATCAATTTCAAAAAAAATATTAATAAACCTCGTATGTCCCTCGACGGATTCGTCAGCCTCACTGTTACCGCGCTCAATCTAACAAGCTGGCCGGAAAATTTTTCTTCATCGTACCCGTACTCGATTTCTTTCCTCTTTCTTCTTTCTTCTTTCTTCTTTCTTCTTTCTCTTACTCTTTCTCTATTAAACCCACCTCCGGCAGTTGCCGGACCACCCCTCCGCCGGAGGGGAATTCTTTCATCTCGTCATCGCCGCGTCTGTCTGAGCTTTGCCTGTCCAGCTCTCGACGGATCGAAGGACATTCGGGAGCCTGTTCTACAAAACACATTGAAAGGTATCCCGGAAAACCCCACTGGCTCCGAAGTTCTCCTTAAAGCGCCCCAAGCCGAAGTTGGGCTCCATGTCCACGGTGAAAATCCCGAAATCCAGATATTTAGTGCCCTGCGCGTGGGACCATTTGATGATTTCGAAAAACAGCAGATTCACCGCCCTAAGATGCTGATATTCCTCGTCATGACTGATATAAAACGCCAGAACCACCTGCGGATTCACGACAAAATTCACCACACCCGCCACCATTGTTCCATCATGAAACGCGGCATGGAGCGAAATTTTATCCGGATACATGTCTTTGAGTTGAATAAGTTCGTTAAGGGTGTGGGTCGGTGTCACGCCGTGTCGGATCTTCAGATTGTGTTTTAAAATGTCATAGAACGCTACGTAATCGTCCGATTGTCGAATCTCGACACCCTGGCGGATCGCTTTTCGAACGGCAGTGCGGTGGGTCGAACGGAATTTCGCCAGATTTTCGTCGGGTGTCGCTTCAATGGTGAGCATGGATGACACATCCCGCTTGGCGTATTCAAAACCATGTTTCACCAGCGCAAAATCAATGTAATTGGATACCCGCTGCTGGTAAATCGCCGGGGGCAGCGTCAGCCGGATCGCGTCAAATTTTTGGCTGTTAGCGTAATGCTTCAGCCCGGCAACCAGTTCATAGCTGTCTGAAAACGATAAATCCAACGGGTAGACAAAACTGCCATAGGAAGCGCCAGGATGAGAGATCAGCCAGCGCTTTTTGTCACGGACGATCTCCGCTGCGGGAAACACCGCCAGGGGTTTGCCATTTTTTTCGATGATGAGAGAATGGTCAACGAACCGACCCGGCGGATGGTAATTGATGAACTTGCGCTCATGAAAAATCGTGCCGTTGTTGGCGGTTGTAACGAACGCTTCCCAAAATTCAGTATCCTTTTGTTCAAACAAACGAAAGTTCAATGGCATACGGCAAAAATACCCTGTTGCTGAGTGAATGGAAAAGAAAATTGGGACTAAGATTTCGGAAGTGACAAGTACTGCCGAAAGCCATCCGCAAAATCATTCAGGGGTGTTGATAAAATTTGACGAGACAATTCTGAAGACAGGGTGACATCCGGACAACGCGGCGGTGCTCCGGTAAAATCTGCAATTTTTCCCGGGATGAGTCGGTCTGGCGGCAGATGAAAATGGTCGAAAACGAGTCGGCCAATTTCGTACCGGGAGTAATCTTTCCCACCCGGGAGGTGTAATAATCCGGTAAAGTCATTTGACATTAATTCCAGAATGACTTCAGCCACATTATCAGCCCAGATCGGAGAACGGAATTCGTCGGTAAACAGATTGACAGAGCCCTGCTTCTGCAGTGCTAAAGGAATGGTTTCATTCAAACTTCGCAGTCCGGTAAAGCTGGTGCCGCCCATGATTGGGAGACGCAGAATGACATGGTTCCTACAGCGCGATTTCACAGCGCATTCCCCCGCCCATTTGGTTTCGCCATAGACGGAAATAGGGTTGGGTGGGTCGGTTTCCCGATAATTTCCCTGCTGGCCATCGAACACCAGATCGGTGGAAATGTGAATCAGCCGCGCGTGATTCGCATCAGCCCAACCAGCCAACCAACCGGGCATTTCAGCATTTACAAGATGGGTTTCCTGCGGGGTGCGTTCACATTTTTCCGGGTCCGGCAGCGCGGCGGTATTGATGATGACATTCGGTCGAAATTGATTCAGCGTCCCCGCGAGTGATGCTCTGTCCCGCAGGTCTAATCTCACTACCGGAAAATCAGGAGGTAATGGGTGGTGTCGACATTGAAACAGCGATTCGGAGTGGGGCAGATAGCGCGTCAGAGTCCAGCCCAGTAAGCCGGAACCACCGGTGACAAAAATGCGCTTTTTGAGGGAGGCTGTCATACTACTCAAGATCGTATTCCAGTTGGAAAAATATCAAAGCCGGATCAATGGAAGTTGCTTAAAAATTGCCCTTCGATCCGTCGAGAGCCGGACAGGCAAAGCTCATGGAGACAATTTTTTAACTACTCTGCTCAGTTGCGTCTGAAAGCTGAATCAGTTCAATTCCAGCTTCTTTGGCGTGTTTTATAATGTGTTCGTCACGATAAAAATCTTTGTAATACACACGTTTAATCCCGGCGTTGGCGATCAGTTTGAAGCAATAATAACACGGGCTGGCGGTGACATAAATGTCCGCATTTTCAATGGCGACGCCGTTCCTGGCGGCCTGAACGATGGCGTTGGCTTCGGCATGCACGGTACGGATGCAGTGGCCATTTTCCATTTCGTGTCCGGCTTCTTCACAATGGGGCAATCCCCGGATCGAGCCGTTGTAACCCGTGCTGAGAATCATTTTATCACGGACAATCACCGCGCCGACGAATTTCCGTTCGCACGTGGAACGCGTGGCCACCTGCTCGGCGATCTGCATGAAATAGTGTTCCCAGCTCACACGATGGGTCATGGCATGACGCTCCTTTTCTAATGACTAAATTAGTAAATTCCGCATGTCACGAATGGCGGTTTCCAGTCCGACAAAAACAGCCCGGGACAAAATCCCTTCACCCAGGATGAAATTTTCAATCTCGTCAATGGCGACCAGCGGTTGGACATTTTGATAGTGGAGATTTCCCCGAACAGCGACACCGAGACGATTTTTCACAGCGGTTTTTGCCAGAATCGTCAGGTGTTCGCGCGCTTCGGCTTGAGTTGGCGGATGGGTTGCGACGGTGTAACTATGCACATCCAATTCCACATAATCTGCTTCGAGTTTATAGGCATACCGCAGGGCATTCACATCCGGATCAATGCCGAAGGAAACCAGGCGATTGCCGGCCTGAAGTTTCCGAATGAAAGTGCCCAAATCCTTTTTGTAACTCTCGAACATGCCTTCGCCGTAAAAGGTGACTTGCTGGATGGGGAGATCCAACGCTGCCTGAACCAGGTCAGGTTTGGGTAAAATCCGGAGGTTAAATCTGCTGGTGGGAGCGAGGTGGGTCAACATCTCCACCGTCTGTTCACCCACACCGTGACGAACACCATCGTAGGTAAATGAAAAGCCATTTACGCCGGACAATTGGGCGATATTCACCGCTCCGGCGAGTGAAAAACCAGCCGTTTTGGTAATATCATTCAGTTTTAAAAACGGATCCAAATTGAGTTCAAATTGTGCCATGCTATCCTCGTATCCTTTTATTTCGTTTCAATCTGGTCAATGGTTGTTGTTGGTTGGTTAATTAATGCAGGAGTTCCGAAACCGGGACAATCTCATAGCCTGCTTTTATAAAAAGTGGCAGGTAACTTTCCAGCGCTGCCAACGTGTTTGGTCGGCAATGACCGATCGCCACGGCTGAACCACGCTCCTGTGCCAGATTTGCAACATGGATCAGCTCCTTTTTAATCGCGCTGACATCATCAACATCATCCAAAAAAATATCCCTGCTGATGGTTTTGACACCGGCTTTACGGGCTGTGGCTTCACCGACGGTTCCGGCAATCGTGCGGCTATCCACAAACCAGAGATTCTTTTCCCGCAACCAGCGCATCACCGACGCCATAAGATCGGGATCCTGTGTGGCACCACTACCCTGGTGATTATTCAGCCCAAGGGCGAAGGGAACGCTTTTGTAGGCATCCTGCAATCGGTTCTCGATTTCCTCATCTGTCAGACCACTTTTCAATGCCAGTTTGGGTTCGCTACTGGTGTTATTCACCGTCTCCATGGGCATGTGAATCATAATCATTTTCTGACTCTGATGCAGTTGCTGGGCGATGCGAGTGGAGTATGACCGATCGGGAATAATGGAGTAGTTCAATGGGTATTGCATAGCCATGAATTGCTGAATCATGCGATTAAACGCATAACCAAAATCATCAATCACAATCGCGATTCGCGGTCGATTTGTTGCTGATTTCAGCCCTGCCGGCAATGCGGTTCGCACATCAGTCTCTTCCTGTTCTCCGGTGAAATTAAAAATAAGTTCAGCCCAGACCGTGGAATCCTTCCCTACTGAATACAGCCATTGTTCATTTGTAATGTTGCTGCTCAATAACCTGAAGCCATAACCACCAATGGTGCTGGTAATGGTCTGCTGAATATCAGCGGGATTCGTGGTGCTGTTCTCCGGCAACTGGAAATGATGGAGGGACTGTCCGCCGGGTTGCATTTCTACTGACTCCAGAATCAAGTCTGGAAATCGTTGTTGAAGGGATTTATCCAGAATGGCATTCAGGGTGAAGTAGCCCTCAAAAAATGCTTCCTGCTGGGATTTTGGACTGGGAGCTGTGGGAATGAGGCGGCCGATCCAGACACCGGCGACGATCAGTACCGCCAGCAGAAACATCGTCAGAATCCATTGACGCCACCGACCGTTTGGTGGTTTTGAGTTTGGGGGGGATTCAAAATATTGATAACGCATGGGTTGGCGAGTCTTTCTGGTATTGATTTCCTATGGGTGAATCACATTGGGCGAAATGTAATTCGTGAACCGCCGTGTCTCCAGTAGGGAATCGGCAAAGGCGGAAGAAATTAATTGCCGGGAGTGAATCGGGTAAAACAGCATGAGCAAGAAAAATATAATCTTCCCGGGCAAGATTTTTAGGACAGGATGCAAGCCGGTCTTGCACCCCTTAACCAATTTTCACCCGAGTCATACGAGGGTCAAATTGGTTTACACGGTTACAGCTATCTTCGTTCTGCGCTCTTTGCGTCCCTGGGGGAGAGATTTCATTGGATTTCATCACCACGAGCTTTAGCTCGTGGATACCAAAACGCAAAAGAATCGGGGAATCCGGGAGCTCTAAGAATTCCCCTCTGGAGAGGGGATAAAGGGGTGTGTAAGAAACCAGTTTGAGTTCGCTACCAGACCCACCTCCGGCAGTT
>MNWS01000056.1:3388-5496 GCA_001872685.1 Fidelibacterota bacterium CG1_02_48_14 | reverse complement strand
TATGGTCCAAAATACTTTCAATCTCTTCCAGCGTTACCAACGCGCAATGCAGACGCGTGGGAACGGCCGAACCGGCATACTGGAAAAGCATATCACCCCGTCCCAGCAATTTTTCAGCGCCATTTTGATCCAGGATGGTGCGGGAATCATTTTTCTGGGCGACCTGGAAGGCAATTCGGGTCGGGAAATTTGCTTTGATGACACCGGTGATGACATCCACAGAGGGACGCTGGGTTGCAATGATTAAATGAATGCCCACTGCGCGGGCCATCTGAGCCAGACGGGTGATAGGCTCCTCCACCTCCTTGGCGGCAGTAATCATCAGATCAGCCAACTCGTCAATCACCACCACGATATAGGGCAACGGCTCAAACGCACCGGTGGAAATCGCTCGTTCGTTGTATTGTTCAATATTCCGCACGGTCACTTCAGAGAGTATTTCGTAGCGCTTTTCCATCTCCAATTCGGCTGCCCGTAAAGCCTGGACAGCATTTTTGGGTTTGGTCAACACATGCTCATCCATTCCCTCGCCGGTGATGAGATGATAGCCAACCAATTGACGGTAGATAGAGAGTTCGAGCTTTTTCGGATCAATGAGTATGAATTTGAGTTGATTCGGTCGCGCCCGGTAGAGTAGAGATGTGATGATGACATTAATACAGACCGATTTACCAGAACCTGTAGCGCCAGCGATCATCAGGTGAGGCATTTTCGCGAGGTCGGCCACGAACATTTCACCACTCGTGGTTTTACCAAGTGCGATGGTTAGTAACCCTTCAGATTCGGTAAATTTCTCAGAATTAATGACGCTTTTGAGGTAGACGATTTCAGGTTTTGGGTTGGGTAATTCAACACCTACGGAATTTTTCCCTGGGATGGGTGCGATAATGCGAACCCGCCGAGCCTTCATTACTCGGGCGATGTCATCGGATAAACTGGCGATTTTTGCAACACGGACACCTGGACCGGGCTCAATTTCATACCGCGTAATCACCGGTCCCGGAGCAATGTGAGTTACCTTGCCCTGAACGCCGAAAGAATCGAGTGTCTGCACCAATATTTCCGCATTCCGCAGCAATTCGTCGCGACTGATTGACTGCTCTATCTCAGGTGGCGTATCCAGCAGGTCAGCCGAGGGCAATTTGTACTCTCGCCGAGGGACTTTTGCGGTTGTTTTATCGTAATCAATCTCTTCCTCTACCACAGCCTCCTCAATGGCGATTTCATCCAGATCGAGAGATCGTGTGCCATTTTCAATCTCATCACCCTCTGCCTCAGCCGTAGCGATTTCCGGCTGTGGTGCATGTTTCTGAGGTTCAGCCTCCAGCGTTACAGAAGGCACAGCGTCTGTCAACGGCGGTTCTTGTACCGGCTCACTTTCCTCAAAAGAGATGGGGACAGTTACCTTCACGGATTTTTTACTATCCGGTTTTTTACGCGATTCGCCAGATCGTTTCCATGCAGCCAACCACATTTCAACATGGTGTCTTATATCTTCAAAAAACTTCTTCCAGGAAAATCCAAGCCATCCCTGGACCGTTACGATGAGCAGACCCACGGTGGTAAGGAATGCTCCCCAGACACCAAAGAAATCTTCAACGAGACGGCCGATCTGAACGGAAAATGAACCCGTGAATTGGAATGCCAATGCGACACCATCTTCCACATGAAAAAGTATCAATGCGGCAAAAATGGAGAGTAAAATAAAGACAGATATCGTGTATGCAGTAAACCGGATAAGCGGCTTAAAATCACGATCCAACAGGGTGTACACGCCCCAGCCAATACCGAGCAGCGGAAAAGTCAACGCGCTCCAGCCGATGAAAACCTTCATCAGGTAATAACTAATAAATACACCAACATAGCCCATCCAGTTGTTCAACTGAATATGGGGTCCGATGGTGGGTTCTTCGGTGGCGTCGTGGCTGATTAAACTCACCAAAATCAACAGACTTACGATAATCGTGAGAACGCCGATGATTTCCCGACGCTTCTCCTGATATGTTAATGCGGTTTTAATGGGGTCAATCTCTATTGATTATGCACAAAGGGTGGTTTGATGATTTTTGCAGGTACTTTTTTCCCCCGAATTTCGATCCATATGGGTG
>MNWS01000056.1:1642-3361 GCA_001872685.1 Fidelibacterota bacterium CG1_02_48_14 | reverse complement strand
CATATCCCAATCCGATTCCTTTACCCAGCACTGGCGAATGACCGCCACTCGTGACTAAGCCGATTTTTTCATCCCCGATAAAAATTTCGTAACCGTGCCGGGGAATCGCCCGTTCTTCCATCTCGAAAGCAATGAGTGCCCGCTTCAGTCCGGCAGCAATTTGTTCATCCAATGCAGTCTTCCCAAAAAATGCCTTCTTATTGAGTTGTGTAATCCAGCCAAGACGCGCATCCAACGGTGTCGTCGTTTCGTCAATATCATTTCCGTATAAACAATACTTCATCTCCAGTCGCAACGAATCTCTGGCACCCAATCCGGTTGCCTTCAAACCATAGGCTTCGCCGGCGCGCATCAGATCATCCCAAAGTGCGACGCTATATTCCGGAGCATGATATAATTCGTACCCCAATTCTCCGGTATAACCGGTGCGGGCAATAATCATCGGGCGGGAATTAATGAATCCTTCCGTGAAATGATAAAACTCGATTTTACTGAGATCAGTGTCAGTCAATTGCTGCAGAATGTCGCGAGAATTGGGTCCCTGCAGCGCCAGTAACGCCATGTGGTCGCTGACATTTTCCATGTTGACATCAAAATTTTGCAGGAGCTTTTGTAGGTGTTGCCAATCTTTTTCAATGTTCGAAGCATTCACCACCAACATGAATTTATCAACGAAACGGTAGATCAGTAAGTCATCAACGATGCCACCATTTTCCAAACACATGGCAGAATATTGAGCCTGACCAATAGCCATGCCCCGGACATCATTAACGGTAGCGTAATCAACAAAATCAACCATTTGTGGTCCGGTTACCATGAATTCGCCCATGTGTGAGACATCAAACAAGCCGGCGGTTTCACGAACGGCCATGTGCTCCGCTACCATACTCTGGTATTGGACCGGCATTTCAAATCCTGCAAAATCAACCAGTTTCGCTCCCAGGGCGACATGCTTTTCGTAGAACGGTGTTCGCTTCATTCAGTCAGATCCTCAGCTTCTCTCGCATTAAAATATTTAATCGACAAATCGTAGTTAGTTCCTGATTTAACGGGCATTGCAGGCATGAGATAAAGGTAATTTGTGAGGGTAGCACCTCCAACCATTGCTTGAGTATTTGCACCAATAGATTTTCACTAATTCTGAATCAGGACGATGTCCAGCCGAACTGGTCCATGAGCGCCATACACGAGGATTTTTTCAATGTCTGCCGTCTTGCTGGGGCCGGTAATTTGGGTGTAACGCAGGGGCGCAGCCGGACTCATGAGAAATTCACTCAATGTGGCGTAGAGATTTGATTCATGTAAAATGGCGATGTGACGCGTTGGCAATAAAGAAACCAGGTGATCGGGGCTCGACAAATCTACGATAAGCGAACCGGTATCTGCGATGCCTGCCAACATTGTGCTAATGCCAATCTCCATTTTTGCAAGGCTCGATCGATCAATCCTCAACCCCAACGTGCTGCGAAATATCTTTTCCGGAGCGACATTCTCGACCAAAAGCCGAATCGTCTCCTCCAACGCTTCCCGGCGAATGGCGTGAACTACCGAATGGACAGCCTCGGCTTCTATGATGAATTGTTCAGTCAAACTGGCCATGGCGAACCTGACTTAAAAATGTTTTCTCAGCCATGCGCGGCAATCGTCTGGATTTGGAACCCCAGGGAATTCGATAGGGCAGTTTAGACCCAATCGTTCTGAAAAATTGAAGTACCTGTG
>MNWS01000056.1:0-1633 GCA_001872685.1 Fidelibacterota bacterium CG1_02_48_14 | reverse complement strand
TCAAAAATGCCCATGAATTCCATAAAGCAGTTTCACCTAAATGGCGGTGATTTTTGTCTTCAACGACCTCTTTGCGGGTCTGCACCAGTAATTTTGTCAGGGGGATTTTAACCGGACAAATATCAACGCAGGCACCGCACAAGGAGCTGGCAAACGCATGATCCGGAGCTGCTGCCGAACTTGTCAGGCCGGGAGTCAAGACCGCACCCATTGGTCCGGGATAAACCGATCCGTAGGCATGCCCCCCACCGCGATTAAAAATGGGGCAAATATTCAAACAAGCCCCACATCGAATGCAGGCCAGCATTTCCCATTTCGGAGAATAGAGCATTTGTCGCCGACCAGCATCCAACAGGATTATGACTTGTCGTTTAGGACCACCCGAAATGCCGGGCGTGAGCGCCGAGACATACCCCGCCATTTTTTGGCCAGTCGCACTTGCTGGCAACAGTCGCATGAGATTGGCAAAGTCAATCCTGGTGGGAACGACTTTCTCGATCCCCGTGATAGCGATATGGACGCGGGGTAACACTGTGGATAGGCGGATATTTGCTTCATTCTCCACTAAAATGATTTGACCGGTCTCCGCAATAATGAAGTTAGCGCCAGAAATCCCGACATCAGCAGCAAAGTATTTTTCCCGTAAAAACTGCCGGGCATAACCCGTAAGTACCACCGGATCTTCAGAGTAAGGTTGCCCTAATTTTTCATGGAGAAGTTTTGCAATTTGTAGCCGGTTCTTATGGATTGCCGGTGCGGTAATATGACTGGGATGCTCCCCCGCCAGTTGAATGATAAATTCACCGAGATCAGTCTCCCAGGTTTCGATGCCATGGTCATTCAGAAATGTTGCCAGCGCTAATTCCTCTGTAACCATGGACTTGGCTTTAACGACAATCCGACCCTGCTCCTCCTGAATAATCTGGAGGACTTTCTGACGGGCTTCTTCAGTAGTGGCTGCGTGGATGACTTCCCCGCCCAACTGTTGAAATTGCTCGGTGAATTGAGTCAAATAGCGATCGAGATGCAGAAGTGATTCACGGCGACTCTTCGCACCAGCGTCCCGCCAATGATCCCATTCCGGTGAACTTGCTTTTATGGCGTTCCGTTTGTCAATCGTGTGGGTTGTCGCCTTCGTTAAATTTTTACGGAGAGTCAAATCCCGCAAGGATTCGGCAAAATTTTCCTTAATGGCTTTGGGTGAAAAATCCATAACCCTAAACTACCGATCCATATCTGGTAAAAGTGCGTCAGCTAATATTTCCACCACATGTTTCGTCCGGAGTTTGATACCCAGCCCCTCTGCGGTTGATTGGATATTCATGAGACAGCCGCCATCGAGACTCACGACGAAATCTGCACCGCTGCGCTGAATGGCATTGACTTTTTGTCCGGCCATATCCAGTGAGAGATCAGACATTTTGACGGAAAATGTACCCCCAAACCCACAACAAGCCTGATGATCGTCAAGTTCAATAATCTCCAAATCCGGAATGCGACGCAGCATCTGACGCGGTTGTTCGTACAGACCCATTTCCCGTAAGGCGTGGCAGGCATCATGAAAAATGACCTTACCCGGCGTTGGTTTAAACTTTAAGGTGCTGCCATATTCGTTGAGAAATTCCACGATTTC
>MNWS01000047.1 GCA_001872685.1 Fidelibacterota bacterium CG1_02_48_14 | reverse complement strand
GCTTCCCCCGGAATTGACACTGTCGGGCGTACAAGGGATGTCGGATAGCTCTCCATATACGGGAATGGAAGTCGTTACATCAGGAACTGTGGTGGGCACCTACCCGGGACTGATTACAATCATGGATAGCACGGGAGCTTGGCATGGGCTCTGGGTGCAAAGCAATGAGGTCTTTACCGTAGGAGATTCATTGGTTTTACGCGGTGTCGCCGCTGAAAGTGGGGTCGCTGGCTTTGATGGAACAACGATGCTCACCCAAACAATGATTCTTGAGAGCATGACCGCTGGTAGTTCTATCACTCCCGACACCATTGCTACGTTGATGGCAGGCAGTGAGCCATTCGAAGGTGTACTGGTTACGATCGAGCTGGGGACTTGCACCACACTCGGGCTGGACAATGGTACCCATTGGGAATTGACGGATGCGGTCGGTACCGTGTTGGTGGGTAGTCTAAATTCAAGCTTCGAGCCCATACTTGGTAGCACCTACCGAGTAACCGGGGTGATGCTTGATCAGAACGGGACCGCTGTGCTGGAACCCCGCAGCGGAGATGACATCGTATGGACGGACGACACGAGTTCGCCACAAGTGGTTAATGTGATACCCCAGGATTCAAACCACATTATGGCCCTGTTTTCCGAAACTGTCACCGAGGTGAGTGCAACTGATGCCTCTCACTACAGCAATGACGGAGAAACGGTGATTGAAAGTGTCTGGGATTCGGCGTTCCCGGCGCGAGTCATTCTGACCGTTTCCACCATGAGCGAAGGCAATCACGAGCTATTCGTAACTGGTATCGAGGATGAACATGGTAACGCCATGGCTGATGCAACCTTCGACTACACATTTGTGGTGAGCAACGAGCCGGATGGATACTATGACAGTGCTGCGGACTTAACTGGGCAAGATTTGCGTCAAGCATTGCATGACATTATTGACAACCATAGTTCCATCAGTTACGAGTCAGTATGGGGAGCCTATTACACCACTGATTTGAAACCCAATGGTATGATCTGGGACATCTACTCAGATACACCCGGCCGAACGCCACCCTATGAATATACACCAGGAGAAGATCAAGGCGGTTTAGGTGTTGGGGAAGGATTTGGCTACACGCGTGAACATGTCTGGCCGAAGAGTTGGTACGGTGGGATGATTGCACCCATGTGCACCGATGTATTCGCACTGTATCCTTGCGATGCACGGGTGAATGGCATGCGGGGCAACGATCCTTATGGTGAAGTTGATAATCCAACCTGGACGTCCATGAACGGGAGCAGGAAGGGACCAAACAGTTATCCGGGGTATAACGGTGATGTTTTCGAACCGATCGACGCATTCAAGGGTGACTTGGCCCGTACATACTTCTATATGAGTACACGGTATTTCGGGGAGGATGCAGGCTGGCCGGGTAGTGCCTCAGTAGAAGGTGCAACCTTGCGCCCATGGGCAAAAGCGATGATGGTGGAATGGAGTGAAGATGATCCAGTTAGTCAAAAAGAGATCGCTCGCAACAACGCCATCTATGCCATCCAGGGCAATCGCAATCCTTTTATTGATCATCCTGAATTCATCCAGGTGCTTTTCAGCCTGACTGGTGTGAACGAACAGCAGGAGCATCCTGCAACCTGGCAGTTATTCAGTGCCTATCCGAATCCTTTTAATCCCAGCACCACCATTAGCTATGAACTTCCAATCCCAACGGATGTTGCATTAACGATATATAATATCAGCGGAAGAACAGTCGCCACGCTTGCGAATACGCATCAATCAGCGGGTACTTATAGCATTAAATGGTATGGTACAGATGACTCAGGCAGGCAAGTAAGTACTGGTATTTACTTTTACAGAATTGATGTAAACGGTTTTAGTCAGACCCGGAAGATGGTGTTGTTGAAGTAAACCTCATCAACTAATGAAAACTTGAAAGGCATCTGTGAAAGCAGGTGCTTTTTTGTTATCTGAAAACCCTTGGAGAACATGAACCCCCATTAAGCCCATAAAAATCCTGCTGTCATGTAATGAAACCTGGTTAAATGTATAAAACCTATTTCACCGTTTCGAGCCCCCCGGGGGTCCCTGCAGCAAGCTGTTAAACCTCTTCACAGGGACGAACTCCATCTTGCATAATTCGGGATACCCTGTAAATTCAGCACTGTCAAGCACGGTGTTAAATTTAGGATGTCATGGACAGGCTAAACTTCTTCAATCCATTTAGTCACAAACAGGTTGGTGAGGAAGATCCTTTAACAAGGGCTTTCTTAACCCTCTTGCGCTATAAACCATTAGCTCAGGCTATTTTCCTTGATTTAGTACGGGAAGCACTATCAGGCTCTGATTGTGACGTGCCGAGCCTGACCCAAATGTCAAAAGAGGTGGTCGCATCAACTCAAGTAACCAATCTTCCTGCAACCCTGCAAAGATTGGTCTCAGTACTCATTACAGATCAGACCCTCACCAACTTACCGACAATCGAAATTCATGACCGTGAAGCCCGATATGATGGTGTCCTGGATTACGGTGATTGGACATTCATCATTGAGAATAAGCCATCCATAAAGGATGTCTGGACTGCCCAGCTAAACCCAGCGAGGTCTTCGATACCCGATCCGGTAAACATTGAAATTATACCCCAATGCGCCTGCCTGACCTGGGGTGAGATCCTTCAACGATTGGGAAATCTGGATCAGAATCAATTACTCTCTTCACCGGGCAGAATCATGCTGGGAGATTTCCTTGATATGGTGGATGAAGAATACTCATCCTTGGCGCCATTCAGGACGTTCGCACTCTGCAAAAACGACCGGGATCGGTTACTCAAACGCTGTCGGCTGGTCATCACGAATATTGCAAAGCAGGTTCATCTGGCTGTTGGTGATCGCCGCAGCCGTTTTCCGTATCTCCATTATCCTGGTGGGATTGTGGAAGAGATTGACTTGGCACCGGAGACAATAACTCAAGATACCAGAGATTGGGCACTCAAGATTAACATTTGGCCGGGGGATACGGCAAAGCAAGCCCGAGCCTTTTATGACAAGGTGGACCCCGGAGCACTCTTAAGCTTGCGTGATGCAGGTTGGGATATCAAGCCGAACCTTCACTTCGCATACATGAGCACGCACTTGATTTGGTCGTTTGCTGAGATTTCAATTGAGCGATATTTCGATATCTGGAAGAATAAAATTCATAATTATGGTCAGTTGAAATTAGAGCATGACACGATCCCCACCTTGGTGCAATCCTTGTCTAAACTGGGCCTGATCGGACTTGCTGAAATCAATGAATTAGAGACCAGGTTTGCCCAGACAGCTCGAAACCATATCAATGTTATCCCCGGTCTACATATGGCATATTTAATTACCCGGCAATCTGCACTCAATTGGGAAAATAACGGTACATTAGAATCAAACATTATCGTTATCATGAACCAGGGAATGGGCCCATGGGGGGCAAAGCCTCATCCAAACTGAATCTGATAAGAACTAGCAAATAGGAATCTTCATTTGAATAACTTCAACGACAAAGTCAATTTCATATGGTCAGTGGCAAATCTGCTGCGTGGACCCTACCGACCAAACCAATACAAAGATGTGATGCTGCCCCTGGTGGTACTTCGCCGTCTCGATTGTGTTCTCGAACCCACCAAGGACAAGGTCCTGGTACGCTACGAACAGCTCAAGGGTGGCAAGATTGATAATCCCGACCGCATCCTGAACAAGGAGGCCGGGTTAAACTTCCATAATCGCAGTCGCTTTACTTTCGAAAAGCTAAAAGGTGATCCCAACCATCTGGCTGATAATCTCCTGGAATACATCAAGAGTTTCTCGGATAAGGCTCGTGACATTCTGGAGCACTTCCGATTCGAGGAACAGATTGAGCGCCTTGATAAAGCCGATCGCCTCTTCCTCGTGATATCCAAGTTCTGTGATATCGACTTACACCCTGATGCAGTTTCAAATATCGAAATGGGTTACATCTTTGAAGAACTGATTCGCAAGTTCAATGAGGCCAGCAACGAGGAGGCTGGAGATCACTTTACTCCGCGTGAGGTTATTCGACTCATGGTGAACCTGATCTTTACACCAGACAATGATACGCTCTCTAAACCAGGTATCGTGCGCACACTATACGATCCTGCCGCAGGAACCGGCGGTATGCTTTCTGTTTCTGAGGAGTACTTGCGGGAATTCAATGAGAACGCACGCCTGGAGGTATTCGGTCAGGATTATAACGACCAGGCTTATGCAGTCTGCGGCTCAGACATGATGATTAAGAACCAAAGTCTGGACAATGTAGCCTTCGGTAATTCATTCACTGATGACCATCATAGGGGTAAAACCTTTGACTACATGCTCGCCAATCCACCCTTTGGCGTGGAGTGGAAGCCGGAAGAACGGGAAATCAGAAAAGAGTATGACGAACAAGGTTTCGGTGGGCGGTTTGGTGCTGGGTTGCCACGGATTAATGATGGATCGTTCCTGTTTCTGCAACACATGATCAGTAAGATGAAAAACCCCAAGGAGGGCGGCACCCGGCTGGCTATCGTTTTTAACGGTTCACCGCTATTTACGGGAAGTGCCGGATCGGGTGAGAGTAACATTCGTCAATGGATTATTGAACATGACTGGTTGGAAGCCATTATCGCCCTGCCGGATCAGATGTTTTATAATACCGGAATTAGTACCTATCTCTGGATCGTCACCAACCGTAAAGAATCTCACCGTGAAGGCAAGATTCAGATGGTTGATGCTTCCAAAGAGGCATTTTATGTGAAGATGAAGAAGAGCCTGGGGAACAAGCGACACGAAATCACCAATAGTCAGATTGATGAAATCACCAAACTGTATGGGAATTTCCAGGCTGGTGACTATGTCAAGATATTTGACAATACCGATCTCGGATACCAGCGAATCACAGTCGAACGGCCCTTACGGCTGAACTTCAAGATTGATAATGACAGATTAGAGCAAGTAAGTGTTTCGACAACCTTCCAGAATCTGGCCACCAGTAAGAAACGGAAAGACCTGGTAACTGCCGAAGATGAAATCAAGGCCGGTGTGTCATTGCAGAATCAGATTATCTCAGCACTGCGCACCCTGGAGCCCAGAGGTGTATACACGAATCGTGAAGTCTTCACCAAAGAATTGAAGTCGACTTTCAGGAAAGCTGGTTTGACAATACCTGCGCCGTTGTTCAAGGCTATTCTAATGGGAATGTCGGAACGGGATGATCAGGCAGATATCTGTCTGGATGCCAAAGGGAATCCAGAATCCGACACGGAAATGCGGGACTATGAGAATGTTCCGTTGAAGGAAACCATTGAAGATTACATGGTTCGGGAAGTATTGCCCCATGTGCCGGACGCTTGGGTGGATCATGATAAAACGAAGATTGGTTATGAGATCAATTTCAACCGCTACTTCTACCAGTATGTGCCGCCAAGGCCACTGGAAGAGATTGAGGCGGACTTGATGAAGGTTGAGCAGGAGATTGCATCCATGCTGAAAGATTTGGCTGAGTAATGGAACAGATATCGATTCTGAAATCCTATTG
>MNWS01000110.1 GCA_001872685.1 Fidelibacterota bacterium CG1_02_48_14 | reverse complement strand
CTCTTTCCTCTTTCCTCTTTTTCTCATTCCCCTAATTCAGCAGTTCCCAGCATACTTTCGCGCAAATTCCGCAACGCCAGTTGGAGCGGTGCAATGGCGGCAAGCGTGTCCCCATATTCGAAAGTGATGCGCTTGTTTCGGCCATTCTGAGTAACTTTAATCCATTCCGCGCCGCCGTCTGCACAATCCGGACAGCCATAAACCGCTTGCATCGTATCCAGCTCTGACCAATCAAGCCGATCAACAAGGGTATCCCAAGCGGATTGCTCGGTTGGGCTCGTGTCGGTGAAATATGGCTCACTGGAACTGACACTCTCGTAACCATTCAAGCTTGAATTTGTTTGGGTAATCGTGGCAACAAATTTACATCGGCTAACACAAAGCCCAAATTGTTGGCCGGATTCGAAAGTCAGGGGAGTGTCCGGTTCATCTTCCCACATTGAACAGGTCACCAGTACCATCATTAGTGAGATGACCAAAAAGCGTTGAGCGAAATTCATAAACTGACTCCCGTTTGCCTTTTTGATATTAGAAAACCTCAGCGATGTAGGTTATCAAATCCCCTTCACCAATTAGTTTTTCAACGACGACAGAGCGAATTTTGGTTTGTTGTTCATCCAGGTAATGGCGATCCTGATTAACCATTACCGCGATCAAGGTGGCGACCTGCCATTTTTCCACATCCCCGACTTCTGCGACCGAGAGATTGAACCGATTGCGCAGGCGCTCTTTCAAAGAACGGATCACTTTGCGTTTTTCTTTGAGCGAATGACTTTGTTGAATGCGAATCACCATTCTGATGATCAGCAGCGGGGCTTCAAGCTCTGGCAAGTTGGGAAAGTCGGAGTCAAAGTCCTCCGTCATGGCGCCACTAATTCCAGTTTCAGGCGATCAGGATCCTCGAAAAACAATGCAAAATAGTCGTTCCCACCGGCATGAGGAAATTGATCCTCGTAAAGTTGCGGAACCTGTCGTTTGACCAGTTCAGCCTGAATGGCGAGAATCTCGTCACGGGAATCCACATGAAAAGCCAGGTGATTCAGCCCCACCCGTTTGCGATGAAACGTTGGCGTGAGAAAATCTTCTTCTGTCTGCACAATGCACAGATAGGTATCATTTTTTATCCAACTGTGTCCCAATTCCCAATCCTGAAAATCTAGCCACCCGAGCTGCTTGAGCAGCCAATCGTAAAATTGCCGGGAACGCTCCAGGTCACTCACATAGAGTTCGATATGATGAAGTACGTCGGACATTGACAGAAGCATAACCCTCTCAGGTGTCGAATGAAAGCAAATGGTGATGACCTTGGACCAGAAATCTTTTGTTTCATAATAAAACTTGTCCGGATTAATGTCGCACCGTCGGCGGATTGGGAGGAAAGTTGGATATTGGTTTTTCACAAGCATGCTTCTACTTTCTGCCAGGTATGGATAACCAGGTCCGGTCAGCCATGATTTTGGATGAAAGTTGACCTACTTTGGGTAACAAACAAATGCGGACGATGGATCCATTCCACATACAAGGTAACAGATTTTAACCTTTTCTTTTTTCCTTCGTAGATCAAAGAAAAGGCAGGTTAGTGAGAATTTGGCAAACAGGTCGGGACAAACCGGAAATTTTAACACCAACGAACTCATTCGGTTATGCCGGGAGGGTGATCTGGTGGCGTTCCGTGAGCTGGTTATGCTGTACCAGGGAGCCGCTCATAGTCTTGCACGGCGTTTCGTGGGGAATCGTGAAGATGCCGAGGATATTGTTCAGGAAACGTTCGTCAGGGTATGGCGCCACCTCGCCCGATTCGATCTGGATAAATCTTTTTCAACCTGGTTGTTTCGAATTATTACGAATCTGGCGTACGATGTTCTCCGAAAACGATTTAAACAAAATGCTTCCATCACCAAATGGGGCGACAGCATTGATTTTGTTAATCAAGAATCAAATACTGACGACGCTTTACAGGTTGCCATGACGATTCGTTACAAAGCCGCCCGATTGCCATTAAAACAACAGTTGGTGTTTGTTCTGCGGGATTTGCAGGAGCTTTCAGTGGCTGAAGTGGCCCGTATTCTCCAAATCTCTGAAAATGCCGTGAAGGTCAATCTGCATCACGCCCGACACACCATCCGAGTGCAGTTGGAGCAGACCGGTGAAGCCTTATGAACTGTAGTGAATACCAGTTTTTACTTGAAAATCAAGGTGGGATGACCCCGATTGAAACCCGGGAATTGGAGCGTCATCTGGCGGTATGCCCGGACTGTCGTCGTGTCGAACAAGCCATAAATGTCTATCAACAGGGCATTCAGGCAATGCGACGCATCACCCATTCTCCTACGGATGAAAATGCGGTGGAAGCCATTGTTGGCGCTGCGAAAATGACCTCACGACTGCGACCTGTGAAGCAGCACCTCTACCTGGACCAACTGGGGAACATGCTCACCGAATCCGTCTTCCGATATGCCGTGGCAGCATTGCTCCTTTTGACGCTGGGGCTATTTGGTTTCCAGGAAGTCTACACGCTGCACCAACTGGATCGCCTATCGCAAACCATGGTAAAACGGGGTCAGCAGGTGAGTGTCCAAACGCATTATTTATGGAAGGCAGCACAATGGGAGCGGCAGATTGAGCAGCGCTGGTTGACGGTGAGCCAAAACCTGACCTGGACCCAGGTCCGCTCATTTTTTCAAAAAGATCAAAACGCGGAACCACCTTTAGCCTGGCGTTTTCGTTTCGGAAATCGGTTGGGAACAGACGAACAACAAAAATTTTGGCGTCAACTCATTCGTTGACGGATCAGGAGTCTAAGATGAAACATGTCATCGTAATAGGACTGATTTTGACCGGATTATTTCTGGTGAGTTGTCGGGATTACACGGCTACCAGCGTGGTCAAACAGGACGGGAGTATTGAGCGTACGATTGAAGTAGAATCGGATTCCAGCCTGGTTTTTGCCGGCGCTTACCCAGTCCCCAAAGACTCGACCTGGCAGATTTTGCGCCGTGAAGCGAAGGATGATTCAACCAAGATTATTTATGCCGCTACCAAATTTTTTCCGTCCGCGACAGCACTGAACCAGGATTTAAGTCAGTTCAAAGATTCGCTTTCATATCTGCAATATTCCATTCGTATTGATCGGCGATTTCGCTGGTTTAACACCTATCTGACCTATCATGAGATCTATGCGGGTTTGGATTTGTTCACAGCCCTGCCCATGGAAGATTTTCTCACGCCGGATGAAATCAAACGCTTCAACGCCCGGGATACCAGTGAGGCTCTCGATGATCGCCTGGAAGCTTGGCATGTGGCCAGCGCAACGGAAGAATTATACCAGGTTTTGGAAAAAACGGTTGTCGCGACACCTGAAAGTGACATCACTTCACAGGATTTGAACGCCAATCGCGATTCACTTCTAATGAAGTTGAGCGAAAATGTTTTTCAGAATAATGATTTGGTGAAACAGGTGCTTGAGATTTGTGAAAGTGTTTTCCCCACGGCAAATACGGAAGCGCTTCGGTCAGCTCTCGGTGAAAATTTACGGGTCATTCAACAGAAATTGGATTTGTTGCAAAAATTGATCGTTGATAATTACGCCCTCAATGTGCACATGCCCGGTCTGATCATTGATACCAATGCCGACGCGCTGGAAGGCAATATGGCGCACTGGTCGGTGGTGACGGATTCCCTGTTATACCGGCAATATGATGCCTGGGTTCAGGCGCGGATTATCAATACCACACTGCTCTTCGCTACTTTGATCTGTCTGGGAATTCTGTTATCCCTCTCAACCGGTTTGTGGCTCTATCGCCTGAATAAAAAGACCAAAACAGGGATGATTCCTGGGGACCGGTGATTTTTTGATTCTAAAATGCCTTCAAATTATTTTTAGAGGAAGGAATTGAATGATGCAAAAAAAAATAGATGCGAAATTGTTCTTATTGCTGATGATCTGGTTAATCACCAGTCTGGTCGCCAGTTGTAGTTTACTCAATAGTGGCAAGGCAGGTGGCTTTCACGATATTCGCCCGGAGGAGTTGCTTCCCTACGACAAACCACCCCAACCGGTGGGCGGTTGGGCAGTCATCCAAAAGTATCTGGTGTATCCGGCAGAATATCCCGCCCAGGGTAAGACCGGCAAAGTGTTGATCACCGCCAAAATTGATGTAGATGGCAGTCTGCTTCATCCCGAGGTAACCAAAAGCCTGGGATCTGAATATGATGAGGCTGCCATGGAAGCGCTCGAGCGCGTCAAATTCACACCGGCGATGGCACACGGTGAGCCGGTTGCGGTTTGGATCACAATTCCGGTGGTCTTTAAACAACCGTGATCGATCCTGATCTTTTTTTTAACCATGAATCCGGAGCAGGAGGATTGAATGAAACCCTTACAAATCATATTACCCGGCTTATTGCTGGTCATATTCGGAGGATGTAGCATGAATGTGGACATCGAAAAAGCGAAGCAGGAATTACTCGATACCGATCGGGCATTTGCAGCCTATTCGGTGGAACATGGGGCTGCAAAGGCATTTCGCGCGTTTCTGGCGAAAGATGCCATGCAATTACCAGCCGGGGCTGACCCGATCCTTGGCAATGAAGCCATTTATAAATCCATGTCAGAAGGTGGGGGTGACTATGTTCTGGCCTGGGAACCACAATCGGGTGACGTTGCTCAAAGCGGTGAGATGGGTTGGACCTGGGGCAAGTACACCATGACCTTCAAAGATTCAGATGGTGTTGAGCAAAAACGATACGGCAAGTATTTGAACATCTGGCAGCGACAAATGAGTGGTCAATGGTTGGCGGTGGTAGATTTGGGGAATTCGAGCCCGGCGCCGGAGAAATAATTCTATTTAGCCGATAGCGTAAATGGATCTGATTGTCGCGTTGGATCATTTTGGGGACAGTCAACTCGACCTTTACATTGTAATCGCAGCAATTTTTTGTTTCCCAATAGGCAATGATTTCTCGAAATCATTGCACTGATGTTTGTCTCATGTTAAACTCTGCCCAACTTTTTATTGAAGGTAAGGCTTGGGTAAATTTTCCGTAAAATATTTTGCGTTTATGCTCATAATAGGTGTTCTATGGTCTTGCCAAGAGCCTGTAAAATCTAGCACACCCCTCAATTGCCCACCCAACGCACATGCCAACGCCGATAGTACGAATTGCGATTGTGACAGCCTGTATCACTGGAATGAAGACCAGACCGAGTGTGTCCTGGATACCAGTTCTCATGAGTTCACGTGGCAACTTTACACGATTGGTGGACATGGAAGCTTTTTAAGAGATGCCAAGATTATTAGCGAAAATGATATCTGGGTTGTTGGCCAAATACAGCTTGAAACAGGATACTACAACGCTGCCCACTGGGATGGGTCAACCTGGCAGATATTAGCTTTGAGCCCGTGGCGATCAGTCTATGAACTTTATTCGATGTTTTGGTTTTCAGATACAAACATTTGGTATGG
>MNWS01000013.1 GCA_001872685.1 Fidelibacterota bacterium CG1_02_48_14 | reverse complement strand
AAAACGGGTGATTGAAACGATCATCGCTTGTTTGGATGGTGGTAATGAATGATGGAAGGAAATAGATGAGTGAATTAAAATTACAGCGACTTTGTCAGATCATGGAACCAGAACCGGGCAATCCGATGGAGGTTGAAGGTGTTCTAAACCCGGCTGCCGTCCGTGGTCCGGATGGTAAACTTTACCTGTTCCCACGAATGGTGGCAAAAGGCAATTATTCGCGTATCGGCATTGCCAGAGTTTTGTTTAATGACGCCGGTGACCCGACCGGCGTGGAGCGACTCGGCATTGCACTGGAGCCGGAAACTGATTATGAGCTACGATCTGACGGCAGCGGAGGCTGTGAGGATCCTCGTATCACCTTCGTCGAACCACTTCAGCATTATGTGATGGCTTACACGGCCCTTTCGCCGAATGGACCACGGTGCGCCCTGGCCGTATCAGAGGATTTGTTGCACTGGAAACGCATTGGCCTTGCCACCTTTGAACCTTATGATGGGATTGATTTCGTCCATGTAGACAACAAAGATGCGAGCATCTTTCCGGTCGCCATCCCCAATCATGCCGGAAAAATGCAATTTGCACTCTTGCACCGGCCTCTTTTTCAGGGTACACGACCCGAAGAAACTATTTTCCAGTCAAAGTCACGGGTCGTGGACATCGATCGTGAAAGCATTTGGATCTCATACTGCCCGATGACCTTAGAAGGTCTCGAGCCCTACCACATCAGTTTGTTTAATTCCCATCACCGGTTGGCAACGCCGGTATCACCTTGGGAACGTCTCAAAATCGGTGTAGGTACACCGCCCATCATGAGCCGGCACGGCTGGATGATAATCTACCACGGTGTGTGCGAAATATCAGAAACAAGCAAGGATGTGCCCCAGCTACGCTACTCGTCAGGGATAATGGTACTTTCAAAAGACCATCCACAAACGATTTACTATCGTTCAGTGGAACCGGTTTTGGAACCCGAACTTCAAAAAGAACTCTATGGAACTGTTCCAAATGTTGTGTTCCCTACGGGTATTGATCGACGAGACGATCTTGATAAGCCTGACCGATTCGACATCTATTATGGCATGGCCGACAACCGAATTGGCGTAGCGCGCCTTGACTTGCCGGAATTCTTGCCAGACGAAGGAGTTGCCGATCCACCGGAAGCAAAGGTGTAGCATCCTCGATTTTGGAAATTCAAAAACAACCCAAAACCTTTTTCTGTGATTCGGTTCTAACTGAATTTTATCATGCGTATGAAGCAGGAAAAGTTTCTGTAATCAATATTGATTGATCAACGACAATCAATATTCGTAGTGGTGGATTTATTTGAAATGTCCCTGATCTCTCATTACCGTTACATGGTTGGTGGGTTCTGATCCGGGATATTCGGTACATCGGCTTCTTTTACCAGCTTCTTTTTGATGGAAGTCTCAACATCCGCGCGTTGATAAACAATCTCCACCCGACGATTTTTTGCGCGACCCTCCGGTGTCAAATTGTCCCCAATCGGTCGGTATTCTGCAAAACCCTCCGCAGACAACCGGTCCGGACTAACCCCATTTTCAATGAAAAAGCGGACAATTTTGCTGGCGCGATTGGCGGATAATTCCCAGTTCGAAGGAAAAATAGCCGTGTTAATGGGGATATTATCCGTGTGTCCTTCCACCTTGACATGGTAATCAAACTGCGTGAGCAGATCCTTAATGTTGAGTAAAATGCCATGTGCATCACTCAAAACCTCCGCAGCTCCTGAGGGGAAAAGAATCAAATCAGAAATGGTAATGACCGCGCCACGACCATCCTGCTCAACCTGGACCTGACCCGATAATTTGTTGGCGATAATAAATTCTTCGGCCTGACTTTCGAAATCATTCAATTCCTTTTTTACCATTGCGCCCAATTCATCAATCGCGTGTGGTTTTGAGTCAGACTCAATATCCAACATGGAGAGCCCTTCACGCGTCCCGGCCTCCGGAACCTCCTGTTTACCAATGGCTTGTTTTAATGATGCCATCAACTGGGCAAAATCATCCATCTGAGTCTCGCTCATTGCGAAAAGCAGCACGAAGAACGCCAGTAACAGCGTCATCATATCGCTGAATGTGACTATCCAGGACGCGGGTTCTTCCGGAATATCCTCTTCGACAGATTCTTCAAAGAGGATATCTTCCCCATTTTTTTGATCAGGCATTGGCGTCCCCTAATCCATTACTTCTTTTCGCCGGGTTTTTTGCTGCTCTTCCCACCCTTTAGGCTCTTTTCGATCTTTTTTTGCTCTTCACTGGATAGAAATTTATTGAGTTTGTCTTCCATAAGTTTGGGATTCTCACCCGACCGAATGGATCGAATTCCTTCCATGATAAGATTCATGAGAATGGTTTCTTCCTGGCTGCGACGCTTCAGTTTTACCGACATGGGTATGAAAATAAGGTTCGCCATAATGCTGCCATAAAAGGTTGTAATCATCGCCACGGCCATCCGGGGACCAATCGTGGAGGGGTCATCCAGATTGGCTAACATCTGGATCAAACCAATCAGGGTACCAACCATGCCAAAAGCTGGCGCGTACTTGCCCATTTCTGCAAATATCTCCCATCCCGTTTGATGGCGTTTGCGTGTATTCACCTCTTCTATTTTTAGCAGATTGAGGATTCCGCCCTCACTCATGCCATCCACCACAAGCTGCAGACCCTTTCGTAAATACTCATTTTTAATGGCGTTTAATTGATTTTCGATTGACAACACGCCACCCGTTCGCGCCTGCATACTGGTTTCCACCAGTTTTTTGATGAGGACACGCGCATCCGACCGCTGGTGAAAAAATATCCTTCTGAGCAACGACAGCACCATCAACACCTCGTTTAACGGATAGGCAATGAGGGTAGATGCCACGGTTCCTCCAACGACAATCATGATGGAGGGTGCATTCACAAAAAGTTCCAGGCCACTGTTCATGGTGATGGAAACGACGATGAGTCCAATACCTGAAATGATTCCTACTATGGTGGCAATATCCACTGAAGTCCCTGTCTAGTTTACCAAGCTCATATGATGATTGATCATTTTACGACCTTATTTTTTTGTATCGCATTAACTCACCACGACCTTAACACCCGGGGGCAAAGGATCGTTGTAGCTGTAATTGAGAATACCCTTGATGGAAGCATCCGTTAATTCCATACCTTCCGGCATGAGTTTGATGCCGGTGTTGGTATACAGATCGGCTGCCAGAACCATCCCTGGTTGCAAATGCGCCAGGCTGACCGTTTCCACCTTCCGACGCGTTCGCCGGTTCGCAATGGTATCCACGTAATCTTTTAAAATGGAAACGACCATGGCATCGTACTTGATGTCACTTTCCGTTTTCATGGCGTTGTAAATGCGGTATATCTGACCATGGTCGGTCACATTCTGGATGGCACGACTAAAATCGGTAGCGGCTTTAATGATTTTTGATTCAAGTGGAATCTCGTCCCCGGAAAATTTGTCCGGGAAGCCGGATCCATCCAGATTCTCATGAATATGTCGAATGGTTCTGGCAGCGCCTTCAAATCCCTTGAAGCTGTTTAATAACGATTCACCAACAACCGTGTGTTGAAGGAATATTTTTTCCTGTTCAGGGGACATTTCGTCAGGTTTGAGCTTAATTATATCATCCGGGAGCCCGATCATCCCAATCTCATGTAAAAGCGCTGCAATTCGCAGCTCCTTCAATTGTGAAGTGTTGAGATCAAGGCGTTCACCAATGTAAATCGCGATTTGTTCAACCTCTTCCGTGTGGCCGGCGAGGAATGGATTCCTCAATTCCACAATGGTAGCCAGAAGCTTGACCAGATTGTCAAAACTCTCTTTTAAGCTGAAATTAAGCTTTAATTGGTTTTGATGAGATTTTTCGAGCTCCTCTGCGAGATTAGAAATTTCTCTCAGGGAATAGGTCAAACGCTCTTTTTCTCTTTCAAGCGCTCGATTTGTTTCTTCGACCTGTTGCTTGTTTTCCTCAAGATCAAGATTCACCTGACCAAGTCGTTCATTCTTATTGATGAGCTCATCCTGAAGCGTTTTGATTCGCAAAAATGCCTGGACCTGAGCCAGGAGATGATTTTTATTCAGCGGCTTCAGCAGGTACTCATCCGCCCCGCTATGAAGACCTTTGATACGATCATCAATTTCCTGCCGGGCAGAGGACACCAGGAAAAATATCGTCATTTTCATTTTTTCATCTGCCCGAACAGCCTGACATAACTCCAAACCATTCATTTCCGGCATGACGACATCACTGATGATCAAATCAGGATGAAATTCCCGGGCGAATTGAAGCCCCTCTTTACCGTTTGTGGCCGCACGAACGATGTACCGTGGATCCTTGAATACGAATTTTAAAAATTCGATTATCGCAGGATCATCATCCACAAACAGCAATTTATGGCGTACCACTGACGCTTTTAATTCCATTTAATGCTCCGTGAAGCAGTGATGATACCGTTCCTATTCACGCTTGAGAACTTCCTGAATTACTTTCCGGTTTGGTAGTCGTGTCAGCACCCGGCTTGACCGGCGTGAACATATTCAGAAGCTCTTTTTTAGAGAACCGCCACTGGCCACCGATTTTGACAGCGGGCACTTTGCCCTCTTTCAACAAGGTGTACATGGTTCTGTGGTGAATTCTCAGCAGGTCACACGCTGCATCTAAATCCAATATTTCTTCATAATCGGGCATATTGTTGTCTCTTCTTTGCCCCTTCATTATCGGCACCTTCCTGCAACTCTTTAGCGAAAACTTGCAGGTTTCTGCATTCTTTTGTGAGTCGTGTATTTGCATGGGTATTAGAATAAATGTCACCGGTTAACCCTTTCAACCGTTGAGCTTCCCATTGTCGTCACGATCCGGAATCGAAGTCGTTACCTGATTTCCCGTCCAACACCGGGCAAGACCCGGAGGCCGCAATTATTGGCAGATTCATTGGTCTGCACCAGGGATGTGATACCGTCGGAAGTTTCTTCAATAGTGCATTCTTGTAGCCTGTATTTGGCCTGATAGGTGGGTGACCGCCCAGAAAAGTACTCTGTAAAACAATGTTATTAATATAGTTATGGCAAATTTTAAAGTTTATTAAAATGCTGCCGATAATGGATAGTGAGCCCAGGCAATCCAAAAGCGGATCCGGGCACTTTGACAACTAGAGCATCGGTGAATTGCCGGCATCGGGATCACTCAACCAAAATTTGAGTGGGATGGGGCATGGAGCCGAGAAACCCATCGGATGATATGGATATCATCTGTCAACAAACATGGAGGTTTTATCATGGGTGATCTAACAAGGATAGCAACGAACGTTCGTGCATTGCAGTCATTGAGCTCAATGCAGAAGATCAACAGCGCCATCGGCCAACATCAAACACGTTTATCCACAGGTAAAAAGATCAATTCTGCTGCTGATGATCCAGCCGGATACCAATTGGCACGTGGGTTGGAATCAAGGGGCCGTGGCTTGACCGTTGCCCTGGCGAATGTTTCCAATGCGAAGAATGTGTTGAATGTTGCTGAAGGTGGTTATCAGAGTATCATGGATATTCTGCAAACCGTGAAAGAAAAAGCAACCCAGGCTGCTGACTACACATTGTCAGATGATCAGCGCTCAGCGTTGAATGATCAGGTAGCAGCCCTGATTGCAGAAGTTGACGATATCGTCGGCAACACCTCCTTCAATGGAAATAGTCTGATCAACGGTGA
>MNWS01000208.1:717-8574 GCA_001872685.1 Fidelibacterota bacterium CG1_02_48_14 | reverse complement strand
AAAGCACGGGCGAGTCAATTTGCAGGATTAAATTTTCTTCTAATTTCTTAGGATCGGTCGTTCCCAGGCCATCCACATTACAATATACCGGAACCTTCGCGGTTTTGAATTCCACGGTTCGGATCACCCGTTTCAGGGCATCCTTCGCGCTTTCCATAAGGGGTGAATGAAATGCACCACTGACGCTCAACTCCAGCGCTTTTTTAGCACCGGCCGTTTTGGCGGCTTCCATGGCATATTTCACGGCCTCTTTTTCACCGGAGATCACGATTTGTCCCGGAGCGTTGAAATTGGCAGTCTGGACGATGCCTTTTAATTGAGAATGCTTGATGACCAATTGCATGTCTTCCCGGCTGAGATTGATAATTGCAGCCATGGTGCCAGCCTTTTCTTCACCGGCAATCTGCATGGCTTCGGCCCGGACTTTTACAATTTTCAGCGCGTCTTCAAAACTCATGACACCGGCAGCAAACAACGCGGTAAACTCACCCAAACTGTGTCCGGCGGTCATGTCGAATGTATATGTTTTTGGCAGGAGCGAAAACAGCGCCGCGCTGGCGGTAAATATCGCCGGCTGGGTCACTTTGGTTTCGGTGAGCGCTTCGAAGGGTCCTTCAAAGGAGATGTTGGCGACATTAAAACCGAGAATCTCACCAGCCTTTTTATAGAGTTTTTTAATGCTGTCATGAGCTTCATAAATGTCCTGAGCCATTCCGACTTCCTGAGAAGCTTGTCCTGGAAATATAAAAGCGCGTTTCGTCATATTTATTTGCTCCTGATTGGTCCCCATTTCAACAGAATACTACCCCAGGTGTAACCGGCACCAAAAGCAGCCAAGACGACATAATCGCCATCTTTGATACGGCCTTCTTCCAGGGCTTCTTTGAGTCCAACAGGAATTGTGGCCGCAGTCGTATTACCATACTTATCAATGTTTAACAAGACTTTATCCGGTGATAATCCCATGCGTTGCGCAGCCACGTCAATGATGCGTTTATTGGCCTGGTGCGGTACAAAAATGGCGATGTCATCACCGCTGATCTGATTTCTTTTGAGAATGTCCGAGCTGGCGGAGGCCATTCCTTCAACGGCGCGTTTGAACACGGCCTTGCCATCCTGATAAATGAAGTGCTGCTTGTTGGCCACTGTCTCAGCCGATGCTGGTAAACGACTGCCACCAGCCAACTGATGTAAGGCGTGAGCACCGGATCCGTCAATGTAAAGCATATGATCCATCAACCCGAAATTCTCATCTTCCGTGGGTTCAAGCAGAACCACACCCGCGGCATCGCCGAACAAAATACAGGTGTTACGGTCCGTATAATCAACTATCGCGCTCATGGTGTCGGCACCCACCACCAAAACTTTTTTAGCAGCGCCGGACTCAATTAAACTGGCACCGGTTTGCAGCGCGAACAGGAATCCTGAGCAGGCAGCGGAGAGATCAAAACCCCAGGCATTTTTTGCCCCAAGGGCATTCTGAATGATCGCAGCCGTCGCCGGGAACATCATGTCCGGCGTTACGGTGGCAACGATGATCACATCAATTTCACCGGCGGTAACACCGGTTTGATCGAACAAATCTTTGATGGCTTCAATCGCCATATCGGAGGTCGCCTGGTCTTTACTCACCAGTCGTCGCTCGCTGATTCCGGTCCGACTGACAATCCATTCATCGTTGGTTTCAACCATCGTTTCAAGTTCAGCGTTCGTGAGGACCCGTTCCGGCAGGTATTTCGCTACGCCGGTAATTGCAGCACGCATTTTTTTCATCGGATTAATGCCTTATGACTTCGTCATCCATGGGGTTAAATGTGATTTGTTCCTGTGATTCCCGAATCCCTGTTTCGATAGTCTCCAGCAGGCGACTGCGAATGAGGCGTTGGGCTTCGCGTATTGCGTTTTTTATGCCAATGCTGGTGGAATTTCCATGGCAGATCAGTGAAATGCCTTTTACACCCAGCAATGGCGATCCCCCATAGTTGTTTGGATCGAATTGATTGCGGATTTCTTTGAAAACCGGCATGAGCAGGCCGGCGCCGATTTTTTGAATCACGCTATGAATTTTTGTCCGGATCAGGTTGAACAATGTGGTAAATGCACTTTCAGCCAATTTCAGAGCCACGTTGCCGGTAAATCCGTCCGTGACAACGATGTCAACTTCATTTGTAAAAATGTCACGACCTTCGCAATAACCTACAAAATTGACGGATGAACTTTCTTCCAGCAACCGGTAAGCGGCCTTCACGAGGGAGGTTCCTTTTTCTTCCTCTTCACCAATGCTGAGGAGTGAGACGCGCGGTTTCGTGTTCGTCTTCATAATGGTCTGGAAAGCGAAGGTGCCCATAATGCCAAATTGCAGCAAATTTTTGGGTTTTACTTCACTCACTGCGCCCACATCAAGCAGGAGAGTTGTCCCGGCGTGATGCGGTAAAAATGCACCGACACAGGGCCGGTCAACCCCGGGAATTCGTCCCAGCGTCAGGAGCGAGTAAGCCATAACTGCGCCGGTATTCCCGGCCGAGAGGAATGCATCGCCCTCGCCTTTTTTCAGCAGATTGAGACCGATGCGCAGTGAAGAGTCTGGTTTTTCTTTGAAAGAGCGTGTGGGGCTTTCGCCCATTTGTACCGCCTGAGAGGCATGCACCACGCGGATGCGATTGGAATCGTAGGTGTGTTTTTGGAGCTCGGCATTGATGACAACCTGGTCACCAACCAGTGTAATATCCACGTCTGCCCGGGGCTCCTGTAAAAACAAAAGCGCCCCTTCAATATTCACCAAAGGGGCATTGTCGCCGCCCATTGCGTCAATGATTACGCGCACAGACGATTAGACTTCTTTTGGAATGATTACCTGTTTCCCTTTGTAGTGACCGCAGTGCGGGCAGACCCGGTGCGGCAGCTTGGCTTCGCTGCAATTGGAACAAGTAATCAAAGTGGGGACAGTTGCCTTCCAATGTGTACGCCGTTTGTCACGACGGGATTTGGAAGTTTTTCTTTTTGGAACAGCCACTTTTAGCCCTTCTCCTTAAATATATTTTTCAAATTTTCCCAACGCTCATCAATCGCCTCTTCCGGAGTGATCAGTTCCTGTAATTTCCGGCCCTCCGGACAGTCATCGCTACAGCGGTGAGAGATAGGAATCGCCAGCACCACAACATCCCTGACAATTTCGGAAATATCGAATTCTTTTTGTCCCGGTGTCGTGAAAAAAAGCTCTTTGTCGTCATCCGTTTCCGAGTATTTATCCTGGGGTCGGAGGATGAATTCATAAGTACCTGTAAGGGTATCTTCGAAACTCTCCAAGCCCACCTGGCATGTAAAATCACCGATACATTTGATGGTGAGTTTGCAGGTATAAATGGGTGCTTCATTCTCGATCTCAACTTCAGTCAAGAGCGATTTGGGCGTCCAATCCAGATCAGGAATCGAAGTCAGAGGCGCCAGGCTGTCAAAGATCTGCCTGGACATTCCGTGGGGCAGGTTGTGTAGTAGTACCTTCATGTCAAAGCGGGCCAATATAGACGGGAAGGTTTCCCTTGTCAAATTCTATTTGGGACAGGGATTTGGGTCTGAAAAATGGGTACGCAAATGTCCGATCTGTTCGATTAAAATGTTGAGATATTCTGTGCAGTTGACACTTGTACCTGATCACAATTAAGGTAATATTTCCCGCAGAATTACGGTTTAAAGAAGAATTGAGACTCTCAGATCCAAATTTAGGTGAAGATGAGGTTTTTATTAGCAATTCAGAAAGGCGCGAGGGACAAGCATGATTAAAAGAATGATGATGTTATGCATGGTTATGGCGATGACGTACGCTGCGGATTCGCTGACTTACAAATCTCAGATTGAGGTTACGCTGGGAACCTGGGATTTGGGATACACCCGTTTTGTCACAGACCGATTTTCATTAAGGATAAAAGCCGGATGGCAGGATGACAGGACAGGGTCGGACCTGACCAGCGATGAGTGGTACAATCCGGATAGTCTCAACCCGATTACGACATCAGAAGTAACCCGGGACTTGAATGAGCAGAATCTGACGCTGGAAATGGCCGCGTTGGTACGCATCTTAGAAACCAACAATGTTCATCTGGTTGCAGGTGCCGGTTACCGGATTGGACGCGATATTTCCGCCACCACAACACATGAAATATCCACTAGCCCCTATTTTGACAATGCCATCATAACAACTATCCAGGATTACGATCACGAGATACAAACCACTTATCATGGACCGGTTGGGATAATACAGCTCCAGTACCAGATTCAGCCCCGGTTGCAATTTTTCGCTGAGCTAAACTATCGTTTGGAGTGGCATCACGTTCAGTCCGAGAACATCTATGAGGAGGAGTCAGACTATCACTATTATCGCCGTACAGAGTGGGATAGTACTGATACGATACAGGGGTTTGAAAAGCTGAAAGTGGGACTTTCTTTCCAATTTTGACCGGTGGAATCTCAATGAAGATGCCAACATACGATCCGATCTGGATAGCCAAGGTTTGGATACACTGAAGATGGGTCTGGTTTTTCGATTTTTTTTAATAATCGGGTCGTTACGAATCTGACATCAAATAAACTGAGCTAATTCGTCCTTGAATTACTTGGGGGTGGTAAGTAATATCGCTTAAACACGCTTCCTCAGTGGTTCAGAATGCGGATACAATGCAAAAAAATGGAAAAGATCAGTCATGCGTACCGATTAGAAGGTAAACGAAGGTCCAACATTTTGATGATATATTTATCCTGCCTGCCATCGAAAAACCCGGGAAGGGTATTTTGACGATATAGGTCCTGCCGATGGAGAGTGCTGAAGACTATACCGGCGTCAAGAAACCGATCGAATAAGATCGATAAGTGACGCGGATTTTTGGAATGCATTAATTAATCCTGGCGGGGGCAGGGAGGCATATTTGAATGAATAAAACAGTTGGTTCAAATCACTCAGACGATATAGCGGGGTTTACGTTTTCACCTAAAATTCTGGATACACTATTGGAAGGCTGCCAGGTGATTAGTCCGGACGGTCGTTATCTCTATATCAATGACATCGCTGCACGGCAGGGACGCAAGCCCAAATCTGACCTCATCGGAAAAAAGATGGTCGAGGCTTATCCGGGTATTGATCAGACCAGGATGTACACGGTTTTGCAGAAAACCATGGAGGATGGGAAACACCGAACCATGGAAAACGAATTCGTTTATGGAGATGGCTCCACCGGCTGGTTTGAGCTGCGCTTCGATCGGGTTCCCGTTGGTGTTTTTATCCTGTCGCTGGAGATCACACAGCGCAAACTCGCGGAAACCAAAATCAGCCATTTAAATGCTGTATTGCGCGGGATTCGCAATGTGAATCAACTCATTACACGCGAACATGACCCAAAACGACTGATCTCGCAAGCGTGTGACCTATTGGTGGAAGCTCGGGGATTCGAGTCAGTCATCATTGGATTAATCGATTTGCCGGAAAACCGGGTGGATTCGTTTGCCAATGCCGGTGTGAAATTACATGCACTGGAAACGCTGTTGAAAGCGGGTAGTTTACCGGACTGCGCTGAAGTCGCTGTCCGAACACGGAAATTTGTTTTGCGGAATAATCAAAGCGATGCCTGCCGCGGTTGTTCGGTTGCAACGGGATTGGGGGAAAAGATTGATGATCTTGCCTTGCCACTGATTCATGACGACCATCTATTCGGGTTCATGATAACTTCTCTGCCCCAAGGGATGGGTAAAGATTCAGACGAGCAAAATCTGTTACAGGAAGTAGCCAGTGATATAGCCTTTGCATTAAACAGCATCCAAATCAGTACAGCGCACAACGCCACACAGATTGCACTTTCGAACACCGAGGCACAATTGCAACAAGCGCAAAAACTCGAAGCGATCGGACGGCTTGCTGGCGGTATCGCCCATGATTACAATAATATTTTAGCGGCTCAAATCGGGTACTGTGACTTATTGCAGGATCACCTGGAAAGCGACTCATATGTCTCCAAAGAGTTGGTTAAAATCAAAGCTTGCGCTGATCGTGCCGCCCGCTTGACGCGCCAACTGCTGGCATTCAGCCGGAAGCAGGCCATGCAGGTGGAGGTATTGGATCTTAATGCCATTGTGACCAATTTCAAGCGTATGCTCATCCGGCTGATTGGGGAGGACCTGGAATTCAACACCGTTCTGGCGTCTGATCTGGGACATGTGCAAGCGGATCCGGGTCAGATCGAACAAGTCTTGATGAATTTGGTGGTGAATGCCCGGGACGCGATGCCGGATGGTGGGACTTTGACCATTGAAACAGCCAATGTCTATCTAGACGAAGATTATGCGAAGATGCATGTGGGCGTTGTAGCCGGACCGCATATCCAACTGACGGTGTCAGACACTGGTATCGGTATGGATAAAACGATTCAGAGTCAACTATTCGAGCCATTTTTTACGACCAAAGAACCAGGGAAAGGAACAGGATTGGGATTAGCGACAGTGTATGGCATCGTCAAACAATCCAGTGGCAATATCTGGGTTTATAGCGAACCAGGGCAGGGTTCAACTTTCAAAATCTATCTGCCAAAGGTGGATGAACCCCTGACTCAGCACCTCGCAAGTAAAAAAGCAACGGCATTGGGTGACGGTGAGTTAATACTGATTGTCGAGGATGATCCTGCATTACTTGAAATGTTTGTGAAAATGGTTGTGAAATTAGGTTACCAGGTAAAAACCGCACCCAACGGCAAGGCAGCTCTGGAGCTGGTGGCTGCGCAAAATCTGAGACCGGCAATGCTTTTGACTGATGTCATTATGCCGGGGATGAATGGCAAACAATTGGCGGAGAAGTTGGGGAAAATTCAACCCGGGCTCCATGTTCTGTTCACCTCAGGTTATACGGATGACGCCATTTTTCATCTGGGTGTGCTGGATTCCCAGTCGATGTTTATACAAAAGCCATTTAGTGTGGATGATTTAGCGGCGAAGATCAGACAGGTTTTAACCACCCGGTAGCCTACTATTGACCCAGACAATCACGAAACTCGACAGATGCAAGAAAGGTGTAAAATATGAATTGTCCCAAATGCGATATTGAGCTTAAGAAGAAATCAATCCAGGGAATTGAGGTGGATGAGTGTGATCGGTGTGAGGGTATCTGGTTCGACAAAGACGAATTGCGCCAGGTCAAGGATCATACCGACCCGGATCTGAACTGGATGGACTTTGACATCTGGAAGCATCCGGAAAAATTCAAGCCCCATACGCACAAATACACCTGCCCAAACTGTGGCAAACAAATGGAAACTCTCAATTACGACGATACTCACGTTGAAATCGACTACTGTACCGCCTGCCAGGGGATTTGGCTGGACAAGAACGAACTCCAAAATCTCATCGATGCGCTAGAGGAGGAGATTTTAAATAAATCGCTCCATGATTACTGGCAGGAAACAGTGCAGGAAGCCAAAGAAATCCTCACCGGCTCTGAATCGTTCTTTTCCGAGTGGAAGGACTTCACCACGATCCTGCGGTTTTTGCAGTACCGTATATTGAGCGCTCATCCCGAGATCCACAATGCCCTTATTACCTATTACAACAATCCGTTGAATAAGTAGCCTGTGTTCTGATTGATACGTGCAATAATTTGGTCGTCTTTTTACAGAATAATTCTTTTAGAAAAGAAGCCTTTTGTATATACTAAAGATATACAGTTTAAGGATTAAAGCGATGCACACGAAAATACAAAAATGGGGTAATAGTCAGGGTTTGCGAATCGCCAAACATCTACTGCAAGAAGCACAAATCGAGCTGGGAGACGAGGTTGAGATCGCTGTCCAGGATGGCAAACTGGTTATTTCGCCGCTGAAAAAT
>MNWS01000208.1:0-710 GCA_001872685.1 Fidelibacterota bacterium CG1_02_48_14 | reverse complement strand
ATCGCTACAAGCTGGCAGATCTAATCAAAGAAATTCCGGCCGATTATAAACCGGAAGAGATTGACTGGGGAAAACCGGTAGGCAAAGAAGTCTGGTAGGATGAAAAGCTATATTCCCAAACAAGGTGATTTTGTGGTGGCCACCTTTGATCCCCAAACTGGTCACGAGCAAGCCGGGCGCCGACCAGCACTGGTCATCAGTAAACAAGATTTTAATCAAGCGACCGGTTTGGCTATGATCTGCCCGGTGACGAATACAAATCGTCACTTCTCATTCCATGTGACTATACCTGAAAATGACAATTTGACGGGCTTTATCATGGTGGAGCAGATCAAATCCCTGGATATTAAAGCCCGCAAAGTCAGGCATATCGGATCAGCTGATAATGAAGTACTGGCAGAAGTTTTAGCCATATTGGATGCGTGTATTTATTGAAAAAAGACTGAATGATTTTTTATTAGGATTGACTGAAGATAATCACAAGTCTCCCGCCTGGATTAAGGTACACTTTAAGTTATAATCTATTTGATCACCCTCTCAATCGCCTTCACCGACTTGGGAATATCGCCTGACAAAACCCTGTGACCTGATTTCGTTACCAGCACATCATCTTCAATCCGCACACCGATATTGTACCACTTGGGATCCACCCCTTCCAGACCGTGCCGGATATAAATTCCCGGTTCAATGGTGAGTACCATCCCGGGTTG
>MNWS01000246.1 GCA_001872685.1 Fidelibacterota bacterium CG1_02_48_14 | reverse complement strand
GTGGTTTTTAACAGCACAACCGTCATGTTCGACCATTTTATCACAGATTCAACTGAGCGGAACGCCGTGCGCTATACGACCGAAGTCTCCCGGGGTGGGGCGTCCCGAACCACGTTGCCTCTTTTCAATATGCCGGGGCAGTCGCAATTCACTGCCAGTGGGGAGATCGAGACTGATTATTTCAGAAGTTTTCGTGTGACCTCCGTGGGTGAGGGAACCGCCGGAGATGTTTTTCTCGGAACAAACGGAGGTGGCATTTATCGTGGCAACCTTCGGACTCAGTATCTGGAACCATTTTATACAGGTTTACTGGAACCGGGTGTGATGAGTCTGAATGCGGATCGCCAGGAAAATATTTTAATAGGTGGTATGCTCGGGGTGACCCAGATCAGTCATCTCGATGCTTTCCAATATTTTCGTGCCAGTACGCAACCCGGACTTGCACCGGGACCCGTTTATATTTCAGTGATAAAATCGGATGGGGGAAATTACCTCATAGGTGCCCGAGGCGGTGTGTTCCGCCTGGAGACTGCAAGACAAAACTGGACGCAGGTCATCACCGCCATGCAATTGCAAAATCGGAAGATTTATGATATTGCCTCTCACAATCGTCTCATCGCAGTGGCAACAGGTCAAAATCTGTATCTGAAATGGGGCACTGCTCCTCTCAAAACACTTTTCCAGGAGCCGGACGGCATTCCAATTTATTCTCTGCTTTTTCAGAACGACACACTGTGGATGGGGACCATGTATGGTCTGTATCTATACGATGTAAATGGTGAAAAACTTTTGCCTGCCGACACGCCAATCTTACAAAATGGTCCGGCACCCGGTGCTTCAACCCCGGTCTACGAATTGAAGCGTTACGGTGATACCATTTGGATGTCAACGAATCGGGGTGTGGCTTCATTTGACACAAAAACGAATCAATGGTCCGTCTATCCCGCCCCGGTGGAGTATTTAACACCGCGGGGAATGGTTGTTGATTCTTCCGGCGTGTGGGTTGGTACAGAGGAAGGTCTGCGATACTTGAATCCAAATTCACGGCTCTGGGCGTTATTTGGCATTGAAGATGGGCTTTCGTCGAATTTTATAACCGACCTCACCGCAACCCGTGACTATATTTGGGCCGGCACCGACCGAGGCTTGACACGAATATCCCTGAAAGGCTTAAGACTTCCGTGAAATCAAATAGATGGTTCTTTTTAATTAATCTGATGGTGGTGTTCGGTGCCATTTCCGTATTGGGTCAACCGAACAATAAGGATGCTGAAATCGGCTTGCCGAAATTCACGTTCATCGGTATAACCTCACCCTTACCGGATCGAGAAAATATCCAGGTTGATCTCCAAATTTCTCTGTCATACAACGAAGTACAGTTTTTACGAACAGATGGTGCGTACCAGGGTGAATACGAAGTAGGGATCACCTTCAAGGATAAGGACGATACAAAAATTGCCGGTCGTATCGTGAAAAGGGTATTAAAAACAGAGAATTACGATAAAACCCGGGACGAAAATGTTATCGACATCATCACAGAACCTTTCAACCTTCCGGCCAAAGATCTGAAAGTGATTATTCGGGTAACTGACCTGGATACGCGCAAGACGAGTTACCAGGACGATTCTCGAGATTATTCAGATTATTACAGCAAATCATCAGTGCTGGGTGATGTGGGCATTATCAAAACGGAGTCGTCAACGGCTGACAGTGCCGGAACGCATACGGTGTTTTGGGGTAACCAACTGCCTGAGCCATTGGATACACTCCATTTTCAGGCATATTTGCTGGGCGAGATTGGACCCTATGAAGTTCAGTATCGACTTTTAAAAGATGAGACGCCGGTTTATTACTTCAGTACGAAAATTGAATCAGCGCTCCCCGTGGATTCGTTACTACAGCTTAAAATGGCAACGACGAATATGAGTTTTGGCAATTATGCTCTCGAACTGAGTGTGAGGGATGGAAGCGGAACCACCGTGGCGTCCCGGGCAAAATTTCGTGTGCATTGGCAGGGGGTGAGTGGGAATGTCCAGAACATGACCACCGCGATCCAGCAATTGCGTTACATCGCATCTGATAAACAACTCAACAAAATGCTCAAAGCCAAATCCGATAAGCAACGCAAACTTTTTATGGATTTCTGGCACGCAAAAGATCCCACGCCTGCAACCACGGAAAATGAATTGATGGATGAATACTACCGGCGCGTTCGGTTTGCGGATGAGCACTTTTCAGGTGTCAGGGAGGGTTGGCAGACTGATATGGGCGCAATCTATATTTTGTTTGGTCCACCTGATGAGATTGAGCGACGGCCGTTTGAAATTGATTCCAAACCGTACGAAGTATGGTATTATTTTGAGATCAATCAGCAGTTTGTATTTATCGATTTTACCGGATTTGGTGAATATCGCCTGTCCGAACCCTTTAATTTTCAGCGTAACTGGGAATATCATCCCTGATAAGTTAACTTGAGGATACATGGCGCTCGCACGATCAGTTTACAAATTTCTTGAAGACAATGGATATTTTCAGGTGAATCCCGCTCAAGAGAAGGCTGTATCAACGCTATTGGGTTTATCCATTGATGCAAAAACGATGAATCCCAATAAGGTGGATTTGGATCGCAAAGACTCTGATTTGCCGATTTTAAGGGGCGATGTCGAGCTGGAAATATTTGTTGATGGGGCTGCCGATTTGGGGCGGAAGATAGCTGGTATTGGCGCTGCATTTTTCAGGAAAGGGGTTGAGATTTATACACTGGCTGAATTTTTACCCAATTCAACGAACAATCAGGCGGAATACACAGCCCTTTGTCGTGCCTTGGAAATTGCCAGCGAATTCGATGTCAAAACGGTTCGTGTGTATGGCGACAGCGAACTGATGATCCGTCAAATGAACGGACAATATCGGGTGCGTCACGAGAATATGATTCCCCTGTACAACAGGGCAATCAAACTAAGCCGCAATTTCCAACGCGTACAGTATGAACACATTACCCGCAATTATAACAAACTGGCTGATAAACTCTCCAAAGCAGGGATGAGTCAACAAGTATCACCTGGCTGACACTCATGAAATTCCGCTGCAAACTTTAACCGACGGAAAAACGAAAATGACCCAAGACATCCTCCTCGAAGTAAAGAATCTGAAAAAATATTTCCCAATCCGTAAAGGGCTGTTCTCCAAGGTAGTGGGGCATGTGAAGGCTGTGGATGATGTTTCATTTTCCATTCGCCGGGGCGAGACGCTGGGGTTGGTTGGGGAATCTGGCTGTGGTAAAACAACCACGGGTCGCACATTACTCAGACTGCTTGAGCCCACTTCCGGACACATATTTTTTAATGGCAGGGACATCACCCAGATCCCGAATGAGGAAATGCGAAAAATCCGCAAGGATATTCAGATCATTTTTCAGGATCCCTACTCATCGCTGAATCCCAGAATTACGATTGGCAGTATGTTGGCTGAGGCGATGATCCAGCACGCGATTGCGCCTAAAAGTGAAATCAATGATCGGGTCGGATACTTGCTGGATCGGGTTGGATTGTCACCCAAGCACGCAACCCGTTATCCCCATGAATTTTCAGGAGGTCAGCGTCAACGAATCGGTATTGCCCGGGCATTGTCTGTTGAGCCGAAATTTATTGTTTGTGACGAACCGGTCTCTGCTTTGGATGTTTCGATTCAGGCGCAGATCATCAATCTTCTGCAGGATTTACAGCAGGAATTCAACCTGACATACCTATTCATTGCTCATGACCTGAGCGTGGTTGAACACATTTCAACGCGGGTAGCGGTGATGTATTTGGGTCATATCGTGGAAATCTCGAAATCGACCGAATTGTACGAGACTCCGAAGCATCCATATACCCAGGCGCTACTGTCTGCAGTCCCGGTTCCGGATCCGGACCATCGTCCGAATCGTGTTTTGCTGGAGGGTGATGTCCCTTCGCCTGCAAATCCACCCAGCGGTTGCACCTTTCATCCCCGCTGTCCGGTAGCAGAAAGTGTTTGTCGATCAAACGTCCCAATGCTGAAATCAGTCCCGGGCGACCACGATGTTTCCTGCCATTTGGTGAATGACGAGGGCAGTGCTCCGAACATCCGGGCAAAGGTCGCTCAGGTTGCTTAAGTGAATGTGCGCATTGGCATCGCTGGAAATATAGGCGTTGGCAAATCAACACTGACCGGATTGCTGGCTGAACATCTAAACGCCCGGGCCTATTATGAGAAATTCCAGGGAAACCCGTATCTCGATGATTTCTATCAGGATATGGAGCGATGGTCGTTCCACAGTCAGATTTATTTTTTAATCCAGCGCGTGAAAGAAATTCAGGAATTGGCACAAGTCAATTCAGCTCTCATTCTGGATCGAACGATTTATGAAGATGCTGAAATATTTGCTACGAATCTGCATCGTCAGGGGAAGCTCAATCGGCGTGATTTTCAAACTTATTTTGAGCTTTATCAGACCGTGAGCAAGCTTTTGAGAAATCCTGATATTGTCATCTATCTCGCTGCAAAAGTTGATACCCTGTTGGCGCGCATCCGCAGGCGCGGTCGTGAAAATGAACGCAATATTTCTCCGGAGTACCTGGGCCAGTTGAATCAATTGTACAATAATTGGGCGTCAAAAATGGTCCAAATAACCGGGACTCTCACCATCCAGACTGACCATATGGAGCTTGGGGATGAGGGTGATCGACAAGCAATATTTGACGCAGTCAGACAGGCGTTGGCGTCGCCAGAGATAGCCTTTCGTTCGGGCAATTTCGACTATTGTCCACCCAGCGGAGAATTACATATCGAACCGGTATTGCAGTCAATTAGCAATTTTGAGTGAAGGATTACGAGAACGAAATACTGTAGTAAGCTGATTTCTCGTGCTTTTATTCTGGTCAATAGTGTTATAGATTTGCGCTGCAAAATGAAAATGAATACTTATCATAGCATGGCGGGATGGATAAATCCCAAAGCAGTGATTGTTAATAAAAGAAATACAGTAAGTTGCGTCTCGTTGATTTCAACACTGAGCTTCGTGACAATTAAGGAAATAGGGTGAGTGCATTGGCAAGTTTTATAAACTTTATGGGTGGTGATTTAGCCATTGACCTTGGAACCGCGAACACACTTATCTATGTCAAAGGACAAGGAATTGTTATTAACGAGCCAAGTATCGTTGCTCGTTCGCTCACGACTGGAAAAGTGATTGCGGTTGGGAATGAGGCCAAGGATATGCTTGGTAAAACTCACCACGATATTGAAACCATTCGCCCGCTTCGGGATGGTGTCATTGCTGATTTCGAAATGGCAGATGGCATGTTGAACGGTTTTATTAACAAATTGAAGATGAGCAAACTTTCGCGTCCAAAAATGGTCATCTGCATTCCCACAGGCATTACAGAAGTTGAAAAACGCGCCGTAAAAGATTCTGCTGAACGACGGAATGCCCGAGAAGTTTACCTTATTGAAGAACCCATTGCTGCCGCTATCGGGATTGGCATTGACATTAGTCAACCCATGGGCAGCATGATTGTGGATATTGGTGGAGGGACGACTGAAATTGCGGTGATCGCCCTGAATGGCATCGTCACTAAAGAATCGGTGCGGGTCGCCGGGGATGAAATGGATGAGGCCATTATCCAGTATTTCAAACGCGAACATAATTTGCTGATTGGCGAAAGAACCGCCGAACAGATTAAGTGTACGGTAGGTTCTGCCATGCCGACAGAAGATGTCATGATCAGCGTTAAAGGCCGGAACATGGTCGCCGGAATACCAAAAACGATCGAAATATCATCTTCTGAAATCCGGGAAGCGCTGAAAGACACCGTTGATCTGATCGTTGATTCGGTGAAACAATCACTGGAGCGGACACCGCCTGAACTCAGTTCAGATTTACTGGACCGGGGAATTATTTTGGCAGGTGGCGGTGCGCTATTGAAGGGGCTCGATCAGCGGATGCGACTGGAGACCGATCTGCCGGTTAATGTCGCTGAGGAGCCATTATTGGCCATCGTTAGGGGCACTGGTCGTGTTCTGGATGATCTGGAACGCTACCAAGATGTTCTTTATTGAGTTATAAAGCTTACTGCACCCACTGAAATGCAACGGATCTACAATTTTATTTACCGCTTTCGCGCGGTAATTAATCTACTGGTCGCACTGGGTATTTCACTTTTACTCATTTTTAATCAAGACGCCAAACAGGTTCAACATATGCGCGGCAAACTGCTGGATTATGCAGCGGTTCTGTACACGCCGATCCAGTGGCTTGACACTGTTTTTACCGCTCAGAAAGCCTATGAAGATTTGGCGCAGAGGTACATTGCAGCTCAGGTGCATATCAATCGTCTTCAGAGTCTGGCAAATGAAAACAACAGGTTACGGGAAGCATTGGGATTTAAGAAGTTAAGTTCGTTCGGCGTCATTCCTGCAAATGTACTCTCAAAATCCGGACCGGGGCTGCTCATCAGTCTTTCGGTAGATCAGGGAACAAAAGATGGGGTGGAGATGCTTGCCCCGGTGGTTGACGCGAACGCCAACCTGGTTGGCAAGGTGGTTGCGCTTGGGGATGAATCGAGTCTGGTTCAATTAATCAATGATCGTAATTTCAGAGTCTCCGTAAGGGAAATGCGCACCCGGACTATCGGCATTCTGGGATTTTTTGATCCGGGATATTTCCGAATTGAAAACATTCCGTTCAACACAAAAGTTTCCATTGGCGATTCTGTTGTAACGTCTGGGTTTAGCGATATTTTTCCGCCCAATATATTCATCGGTATCATTCAGATGGTAGAGCCGGAACTGGAGGGGTATGTCAAATCCATCCGGGTCGAAGTGGCGTCTGATTTCAATCGGCTGGAAGAAGTTTTTATCTTGAAAAAACATGGCAATTAAAACCTTAGCATACGTTCTTGCCGCAATCGTGGCCGTGTTGGCGCAGTGGATGATCCAACCCGTCATCGCCATCGGTGGTATCGGGCCGAATTTCCTCGTGATTCTCATCATCGCACTTGCGCTCCAATTTGGTGCGATCCCCACGATATGGGCCGGGTTGGTGTTTGGGTTGGTTATTGATGCCCTAACGGCTTCCAGTTTAATGGGGTTGACCGCGTTTAGTCTTGCCGTAACCGGATATATCGCCGCACAATTTAAGGATAATCTCAATCGCGTTATTCCAGCGCTGCAGTATCTCATATTGCTGGGTGTCGTTCACCTCTATTTTCTCGTCAACGATTTCATCTACCACCAGGGGTTGGATTGGCGATTCATTACCCTGTTCTGGTCACACATTTTACCCGCTTCACTTTACACCTTTGTGGTCTTGTTTTTTGTTTTTTCGATGACACACTTTGGTGAAGACTAATGCTCCAGGACCGCAATGTTCTGGAATATTGGCGAAAATTTACAGCCTATTGTCTCGTCATTCTCCTTTTTTCAATTCTGGGGGGGCGCTATTACTGGCTGATGATTGCCAGCCATCAGAAATATGCTGAGAAGGCAACATCAAATCATATCCGCGAAGTTCCCATTGAAGCACCCCGGGGTGTGATTTTTGACCGTAACGGTAAAATTTTAGTTGATAACAAACCATCCTACTCTGTAAGCATCGTCCCGCTGGAAATTCGCCGACGACCAGAGACATTAACCCTGCTGGCAAAAATTTTAAATACTACAGTTGACGAATTGAAAAAGACGATTAAACGCTACCAACGCGGGTTGTTTGTACCGGTTAAAATTCGCGGCAAAGTCCCCATTGACATTATTTCAAAACTACAAGAACACAATCTGGAATTGATCGGTGTGACCTATACAATCGAGCCGACCAGGTTTTACCCCTCACCCGTGCAGTTGACACATGTTTTGGGGTATGTGCGGGAGATTGATACTGAGGATCTGGAGCGGTTGGATCGGGAAACATACCAACCGGGCGACTTGATTGGTTGGAAGGGCGTTGAAAAATATTACGAATCCTATTTGCGAGGGACGCGGGGTTATCGCTACGAAGTTGTAAACGCGTATGGTCAGGAAATCGGGGAATCAGACTGGCGGAAGCCCATTCGACCTGTTGCCGGAGAGAATTTGCATCTGACGATTGATGAAAATATTCAAAATATTGTTGAAACGGAGCTGGGTGATTCATCAGGAGTGGTCGTCATTCTTGATCACACCAATGGTGAAATCGTTGCCATGGCCAGTGTGCCTGGATATAGCCTGGAAATGATGTCAAGCCTGTTGACGCCCGATGAATGGCGAAAATTATTGATGAATCCACGGAAACCGTTGTACGACAGGGCATTACAGGGACTCTACCCGCCCGGCTCAACTTTTAAATTGGTGGCAGCGGCATACGCTCTGGAGAATAAAACAATCGATCCCAAAAAGACGGTTCTCTGTAAGGGATCTTACCGTCTGGGTACACGCTCGTTTGGATGTTGGAAAGAAGGCGGACATGGCCGCGTAGATTTAGAAATGGCCATTGAACAGTCCTGTAATGTGTATTTTTACCATCTCATCCAGGATATTGGATTGAATCCTTGGGCTGAAATGGCAAAGAAGTTTGGATTTGGGCAATTAACCGGAATTGATCTTCCGGATGAAAAAATAGGCAGTGTTCCTGATTCGAAACTGATGGACCGAAAATTTGGTGTTGGGAAATGGACTTTGGGAAATTTGTTAAATTTTGTTGTGGGTCAGGGGGAAGTTTTGGTGACGCCGCTGCAACTGGCCCAATACGCAGGACTCATTGCCGAGCGTGGAAAATCCACTGAGCCGCATTTACTCAAGTATGTGACGGATGCTGAGGGGCGGGTTGTGTTCAGTTACAAAAATGAAAGACACACGGACTTGGTATTGTCGGATACGACATGGGCTCAACTCCAAAATGGCATGTACCAGGTGATGCAATCGGCCCATGGATCAGGTCGGGCTGCTCGTCAGAAAAATTGGCCGTTGTATGGCAAAACGGGTACCGCTCAAAATCCTCACGGCGAGAATCACGCCTGGTTTATTGGTTTTTCTCTAGATCCTGATTTACCCTATGCCTGGGCAATTTTACTCGAAAATGGCGGGACAGGTGGTGGGAAAGCAGCGCCCCTTATGGGTGCTATGCTTAGGAAGATTAGCAAACTGAAAGCGCCACAAATTCTTAAACAGTCAGTCGTGAAATAAAAAAATGGCCAATAGTTTACAGCGACAATTACGCGACTTCGATTGGATATTGTTGCTCCTGGCGATCTTGCTTTCCATGGCTGGATTGTTGTCCATCTACAGCACGGGGTTATTGCAGGAGGGTCTGGCTGGTCACAATTACTTCATTCGCCAATTGATCTGGTTTATCATCGGCATTGCCCTGACAATCGGCGTTGCCATGATTCCCAAAAAGGTGGTCTTTAATCTAGCCTATGTCGTTTATGGTATTGGAATTATCGCCTTATTAGCTCCATTTCTGGTGAATGATAGTACCGGGACGCATCGCTGGGTCCGGCTGGGTGGATTTAATTTTCAGCCTTCCGAATACATGAAGGTGATCGTTGTGGTTGCTTTGGCAAAATATTTCTCTGATCACCACCGGCAGTTACAGCAATTTAAACAACTTTTCCCACCCTTCATTATGGTGATGATCCCCACCGGTATCGTCATTCTGCAACCGGATTTAGGGACAGCGTTGGTGTACATTGCCACCCTTATCCCGATTTTATTTTGGGCTGGAATTCGACCTCTGTATTTCTATTTATTGCTGGCGCCCATTGTATCCATGATGGCAGCATTCAACATCTATACATTTTTCGCGTGGATGGCGATTTTGGGACTGGTGCTTTATCTTGGCCGTACGAAACTGTGGTTTGCCGGATTCAATTTTATTCTGAATGTCTTTCTGGGCGGGTTAACCAATGTTCTCTGGATTCTTCTTAAGCCTTACCAGCAGCAACGCATATCTTCATTGTTTAATCTGGATGTGGATCCGCTCGGCGCGGGTTATCAGCTCATTCAATCCATGACCGCTTTCGGCTCCGGTGGCTTACTTGGGAAAGGATTGGGGCAGGGAACACAGACACATCTTAAATTCCTCCCTGAACAGCATACAGATTTTATCATGACGGTCATTGGTGAAGAGTTTGGGTTCATCACGGTGGCAGCGGTGCTTTTGTTTTTTATGCTCTTTATCTTTCGTTTGATTTCGATCTCATTCGCAGCGAGAACCCGCTATACCTCACTGGTATTATTTGGCACCGCGGCTGTTTTTCTTTTTCATATGTTTGTCAATCTGGCGATGATCGTTGGGTTAATGCCCGTCACCGGAATTCCGTTGCCATTTATGAGCTACGGTGGTTCGTTCATGTTGGCCTGTTTTCTGTTGCTTGGAATTGCCCAAAATTCGCTTTCCGGAAATCGGGTATAATCGTGGTTTGATCGGACCATTTACAATCGCATGCCTCGCTAAATGGTTATTTTTAAAAAATCAAGGGTCGGGGAAATTGTTTTGGATACCCCGATTAACCCGTTAAATTTCGCACTGAATGTTGACATCTCGCCTAATCCGTATTTCTGGAGGAAGATTTTCATGAATCGCGGTCTAATACTCACTGGATTTTTGGCAATATCATTGGGGTTTTTTGGATGCGGAAGCAACGCTCCGGATGCCAATGAGGAATTGGTAAAAGTTAAGGCTGATCTAATTCGGGCACGAGAAACTGCTGATTCTGCCAATCAGCAAGCGGTGGATCTGAAAAAACAACTTGATCAATACAGTACCGAGATGAAGGGTTTGAGAGACACTTATGATGAAGATCATAAGACCATGGAAGACCTTTACAAATTGCAAGCTGAGACTAAAGCCAATTATTTGTCTTTGAAAGATAACACCACCACGAAGATTGATGCACTTGAAGCCAAGCTTGGACAATCAGAGCAAGTAACATCCTTCCAGGCTCAACTTGACAGTATCAGAGCCCTGATTGATTCTGCCACTGCCGAACAACAGATTGGTGCCTTGAAGAACGATTTGGCTCAAAATATTGCCCACATAACGATGCTGAAGGGGAAAGTAGACAGTCTGGCTAATTTGACCAAATCAGCCGAGGCCTCCCCAACTGATTCACTCATGGGTGCCTTTGCAGATTTCGAGATGCGAGCCCATGACAACCTGATTCAGTTGACTGACGATCTTAAAACCATACAACAACACATTCGGACCCAGGATAGTGCGACTTATGACATCCTGAGTCAACTCGTCCTGCTTGAGAATAAAATTTTATCCTTAACGAATTCATTCAATGAAATCATGAATATGAGTCCTGTTCAGGCACAAGCACCTGCTTCAAGTGGTGGCTCCCAGATGTACCAATCGAATTATGCCCAATCTCCAGGTACGACTCGTTCTCAAATGACCGAAGAAGAGTACAAGAATCAATACATTGATGCCCTGAGCAGCTATCAAAATGGCAATTATAATGACGCAGTACGGATGTTCAATGCCCTGATCAACTCCAATCGCAATAACGATTTGGCTGACAATGCACAGTACTGGATAGCTGAAAGTTTTTACTCAGAGGACAATTATCAGCGCGCAATTGTGGAATTCCAGAAAGTATTTGATTTTTCAAATTCCAATAAAGCGGACGCTGCCCAGTTTAAAATTGGCTATTGTTATCTGAACATGGGTAATGCATCCATGGCGCGCTCTGAATTTCAAAAATTCCTGAACGTGTACCCGAAAAGCGATCTGGTCCAAAAAGCCACACAGATTCTTGCTAAACTGTAAAACGAGACATTTCCCTAATTAATAACCCTATTCGGACAGATTGTTAAAATATGCCAAGACGAATTTACTTCTTGACGACTGAAATTGACCCGTTTGCCCAGACTTACCAGCTTGCCCAGTTTTCTAACCGAATTCCGGCGATTTTCAATGAGAAGAAACAGGATATTCGCATTATCACACCCCGGTATGGCTTTATCAGTGAACGCCGATATGTCATACGCGAGGTCATCCGGTTAAGAGAAATCAAAGTTGATTATAAAGGTGAAGAACTCATTGGCGCTGCAAAATCTGCTTTTGTGCCCAGCACAAAAGTGCAGGTCTATTTTTTAGATTATCAGCCCTACTTTGGCAGTACCAATAAAGCGCTCTACACGGTTCCAGCAGGCAGGTATAACCAACGCAATCCTGAGAAATTTTTCTTTTTTGGGAAAAGTGCCATCGAGAATCTGACCTATCTCTACTGGCAACCTGAATATTTGTTTTGCAATGACTGGACTTCAGCCATTGCAATGATTCTCCTGAAAACAGTCTACAAGGATGAAGAGTTTTTCGCCGGGATGCGGACAGTTCTTAATCTGATCAATCCTGAGGAGATGGGTACGGTCGAAGAGAAGCATTTTTTAATGGCAGGACTAGACCCGGCTATCACGAAAGGCTATGAAAATAACCTTTTGGGGCTTGCGGTTAAATACGCCGATGAGGTCACAGCAATTTCGTTCCCTGATTCAGACGTCCTTGAAAAAATCAAACAGAATCAAAAACTCACCGAAGCACTTGATCGGGAACAAAAAAAGGTGCAGCACTTTTCACTAGCGGAAGATTCAGAAATTGGATGGCGGGCACTAGGAACAAAGTTTGAGGAATTCTTTAATATCGAAGTTTGATTTAGATCCCCCTTTGAATACAATAGGTAAACCAATTAATTTCAAGCATATAGCGCTTGAAACGAGAGTAGGATGACGTGCATGCGATTTTCGCGTAAAACAAAATATGGTCTTTTGGGATTAACGCTGATGGCTTGGATGGCTTGTGAGGACCCCCAGTCGCTTAATAATTCATCTGTTGTAAAAAATCCTTTCATTCTACGGACAGACACGCTTTCAAAGATAAATAGTCTGACCGAGATGCGCGATACACTGGTCTGGACATCCGTACCGCGACTTTTTTTGGGAAGTCTCCCCGGATACAAAACAGGCATCTATTTTAAGATCGTTCTGGACAGTAATCTGGTCGACAGTGCCTCCTTTGATTCTGTTTACCTCCGTTTTGACCGAGACCTGTTATTTCAAAATGATCCATACGCTATCGGCTACCCCGGATCAGCCAACATCAGTTTATACGATGCTCGGAATGTTACTCCGAATGCTGAAACCGGTGAATGGGGCAACGTGCTCTCAACCTCCGCCATAAATTTTGGTGTGAATGACACAACCCTGATAGTTTATGTCAATCCCGACACGATCCTGAGTGTCATTCAATATGATTCAGCCAAGACCATGACATTTGCCCTGACTTCGGACGGTAATGATTTCATTCAACGATTCTATGCTTACGAAACTGCGTTCCCCCCTAAGATGTATTTCCACTATCCTTCGCTGGACACAACCTTGACACGCTATGTGGGCTATGATAAGTCGGTGGTCTCCTGGAATCCGGGTGAGCTTGACACTACAAATTTTAAATATGTATCCGTCTTAGGATCCCAAAAATTGAGGGTTAGTCTGAATACGGACAGTTTGCTCATTGATCCTGAAGAAACTTTACAGCATGTCATTTTAGCCAATGCGATTTTGTCTGCGGACTCCAGTGCATCCAAAATTTATCGGCAGACAATAATGGACACGATACCACCCGCGCTGGCGATTACACTCCGACAGATAATCGCCGATACGTGTAACTGCAACAGCGCAAGTTTCAATTTTCATAATGCCGATATCGGTAGTAGGTCATTTGACATTACAAATGTTATGTATGAATCTGTATCTGTGCCTGAGGACTCAACGATTTTTTTCATTCGACCGTTAAATGCGGGTATGAATCCCGGGTATCTGGCTATACCAAAGGATCAATCCACTGACCCGGTGTTGAAACTCGTCATCCATTCGGCAAGGGTGGTGACGCCATGAGAAATTCTATTCGCTCCACAATTATTGGTCTTCTTTTCTTCGCCGGAATTGGAATTGACGCTCAACCGCTTTTACAGGCCATCGGATTTGGCAATTTTAGAGAAAACGGAACAGCGGTCGAAGCCGGTTTGGGATATGCGACGACGGCACACTACGATTCCCTCAATTTTCTCCCGAACAATCCTGCCGGCTGGCATGATTTACGGACCGTACGATTTATGGTCGGTGGCGATATTGGGATTCAGATGATTCCGGCAAGTGAAATTTATCAGTCAACAGGTTCTAAAATAACTTCGCAATTTCAGCGATTATCCCGGTTACAGGTTGGGATTCCCCTTGGACAAAGGATCTACGCGTCAGTGGGTACAGAGCCGATAACGGACATGGCCGGTCACTTTCAATCGGTGATCGGAACAGATTCATTAGCGCCAAATCTTGCGGTTGAAAACAGCGGTGGCGTTTGGGGAATGTTTGCCGGGGCAGGCTATCGTTTGAATGACAAATGGAGCTTCGGACTCAAATGGCAGCATTTAACTGGTTATTATTCACAACAAACGACACAGTACTACCCTGAATTTTTAACGAGCAGTAAAGCGTTATTAAGGGGTTTTATCCGGGGTGATGTCCTCGAAATGGGTGTCCAGACCAGAATTGCAAATAATATCCTTTATGGAATTACAGCCAGTTTTGTTGTGAATAATCCGGTCTATGATGGGACAATGACCAGTAGTGGAACATCTCAAAATCTCAAATTTACCGAGAATCTGCCTGACTGGCCGACCCGTCTGGCAATGGGTTTGGAATACAAATATTCTGAGCGCGTCTTTTACCTGGTGGACTTGAGTCAAAGGTTTTTTAATGAGGATGCGTTCTCTGACAATAACCTGTTCACCATTCCCGATAACTGGAGCGTCAATTCTGCATCCACCGTCAATATGGGAATTTTAATCAAACATCGTGATTTGGTTGGCTCACTTCTGAATAAGACCGATTGGCGCATGGGATTTTATAATAAAATATTTTACGCCTCCCCATCGGCGAACACTTATATTCGCGAAACATTTTTGACCTGTGGATTTGGATTTCCGCTGCCGCAAAATCATTCACGGTTGGATTTGGCACTGGGGGTTGGGAAAAGAGGGGGGCTCACCGATTATCCTGCTGAAAATATTGTCAATATTAAACTTAGTATACAAACCAGTGAATATTGGTTCACAAACGCAAAGCGTCGTTAAACGAAAGGGAAGTATCGCATGAAAGGCAGAATCTGGACTGTCGTCACTCTGGGCTTGATCTTAATCGGGATGGTTCTGTCCTCCTGTCAGCCACCTTCTGCAATGAGTGAAGAAGAGATGGCAATGCGTCAAAAGGCTCATCGTGATTCGATGAAAAAAGCCAATATGCAACAATGCATGAAGTTTTTGAGTTTTGCGACTGAATACTATAAAAATAAAAATTATGAAGATGCCTTGCGCAATTACAGCAAACTTTTCGACCTGGAATGTGTGGACGAGGAATTGGCCCGGGATGTGTATGTATTCGTTGGAAATTCCTACCGCGAGTTGAATCAACCCGACTCTGCACTGTACTATTACGACCAGGGTCTGGCTTATCTGCCTGCCGACAATTATCTCCGCCAAAGCAAAATATACACCCTCAAAACTTTAGGTGATACGGAAGCTGTGTTGGTAGAAAAAGCCGCTCAATTGAAATATCATCCGGACGATATGGCATTGGCTGAAGAGTTGGTAGACGATTACCTCCAAAACAAACATTATGAGGATGCCAAAGCACTTGCCCAGCAAATTTTGATGACCCAACCTTCAAATCGTAATGTTCAGAATATTCTGCGAGAATCCATGGTCGCCCTTGGTGAAGACATTTTCGGTATGATCAAAGCGCGGTATGAGGAAGATCCTACCAATCTACAATATGCCAACGAATATGTCGGTGTTTTGCTCGAACGGAACATGACGACTGAGGCTACAGTAGTTCTGGAAGAGGAATGGAAGAATAATCCGGATAATGAAGGCATCATGCGCCGATTGGTGGATGTCTATAACAGCTCAAGCAACACTGCCAAGAGCGTCGGCGTGCTTCAGAAATTAATCAAAATAAAGCCCAATGATTCTGAATATGCCTATCAGTTGACTGAGGGCTTAATCGCCACTGGTGATCGCAAAGGGGCACTGGCACAAGCTGAAAATTTGGTTAAGAGTTACCCAAAAGATGGTCGTGCCTACGCCAATCGTGCCAAGGTTTACGAAGAAATTGGTAACGCCTGCACGGGTGCAGTCCCGGATTTCAACGACAAGTTGGTTTTTTTAATGGCTTATGAAGATTACATCAAAGCCAAAGAGTTCAAATATTCCAAGATTCAAAATAAGATTGATTTCCTGGGTGAAGCCAGAATCCCGCAAAAGGGCGATTGGTTTTTCTATGGAGACGATTACGTGGATAAACAAGGTTTTGCTTCGCCCAAAAAGGATTGTTACAACTGGATCACCCGCAAGTTGAAAGCGCCCCCCAAATAGGCAGCAAAAAAGATTTAAGGAAGGCGAAATAATGCGCCTGGCAATCGGCTCAGATCACGCAGGCTTCGAGGCTAAACAATCGCTGGTAGCGTATCTCGAACGGTTGGGATACCCGATAATTGACGCCGGGTGTTTTTCTGAGGAATCCTGCGATTATCCTGATTATGCAATGCTCGTCTGTGATTCAGTCGTGAACCATGATGCCGAATGCGGCATCCTTATTTGCGGCACAGGAATCGGCATGTCAATAACTGCTAATAAAATCACAGGAATCAGAGCAGCACTTTGCATGGATGTAGATTATGCACGCCTGGCGCGTGAACACAATAATGCGAATGTGTTATGTCTGGGCGCACGATTCCAAACCGATACGGCGCGCGAAAAAACGACTGAAATTTTTCTCACAACGCCATTTGCAGGTGGACGACACACCAAGCGTATTGAAAAAATACATGACCTGACAGGACGATAGGAAAAATGCTGGAAACACTGCGCAATTCTGATCCTCAAATATTTGATTCCATAAAACATGAACGAGATCGCGAAACCGGGACGTTGGAACTGATCGCTTCTGAAAATTTTGTCAGTCAGGCTGTACTCGAAGCCGCCGGTTGTATCATGACCAATAAATACGCTGAAGGGTATCCGGGACGCCGGTATTACGGCGGATGTGGTCCGGTGGACGAGGCTGAAAATCTGGCGATCGACCGGGTTAAAACACTCTTCGGTGCAGCATACGCAAATGTTCAGCCGCACGCCGGTTCTCAAGCTAACATGGCTGTCTATTTCACTTTACTCAATCCCGGTGACACGGTTTTGGGGATGGACCTGGCTCATGGTGGACACCTGACTCACGGTAGTCCGGTGAATTTTTCAGGTCGGTTTTTTAACATCGTTGGTTACGGTGTGAAAAAGGAAACCGGATATATTGATTATGATCAGGTTCGGGATCTGGCGAAGAAAAATCATCCGAAAATGATTATCGCCGGTGGAAGTGCGTACCCGCGTTTTTACGACTTTAAACTTTTCAGGGAAATCGCTGATGAAGTTGGCGCGTTTCTGATGGCTGATGTGGCCCATCCGGCAGGATTGATAGCCGCCAAACAACATCCGGATCCATTACCATACTGCCATGTTGTTACCTCCACGACCCATAAAACATTGCGTGGACCGCGTGGTGGTTTAATTCTATTGGGTACAGATTTTGAAAATCCTTTTGGGATTGTCGCTCCGAAATCCGGTCGCACGAAGATGATGTCCGAGCTCATCGACACGAATGTCATGCCCGGAATTCAGGGTGGTCCGCTGATGCACATTATCGCTGCGAAAGCAGTGGCGTTTGGTGAAGCATTGCTCCCAAGCTTCACAGACTATGCCCGTCAAGTAATCGCGAATGCAAAAGCACTGGCAATTGGATTGATGAATCACGGATTTAAATTGGTTTCCGATGGGACTGATAATCATTTGGTGCTTGTTGATTTGACGAGCCAGGATATTCCCGGTAAAAAAGCCGAACGACTCCTGGAAGATGCCGGTATGACCGTTAATAAAAATATGGTGCCATTTGATCAGCGCAGCCCGCTCATTACGAGTGGTATCCGAATTGGGACTGCCGCATTGACCACCCGGGGGTTCAAGGAAAACGAGATGATTTTGACCGCTGAATTTATTCATCGTGTCCTATCGAATCCCGATGATGAGACCGTGATGCAATCGGTAAAATCAGAAATCGCTGAGCTCACCGGAAAATTCCCTCTATATACGGATATGCTATGAACTGCCCCAAATGCAAACATGATGACACGCGAGTAGTTGACTCCCGATCAACCCAGGAGGGGACCGCAATTCGCCGTCGTCGAGAATGTCTGAAGTGTTTATATCGTTTCACGACATATGAATATGTTGAATCAGAAGCGATGATGGTGATCAAGACAGACCAAAAGCGTGAGACATTTAACCGGGATAAAATACTGAAAAGTATGGTAATTGCCTGTAACAAGCGTCCAATATCCATGGAGAAACTCAACACTGAAGTCGATAAAATCATTCAGGATATTAATGATCTTGGGCAACCCGAAGTAACCTCCAAACGAGTCGGGGAAATTGTCATGAAACACTTGTCAGCCTTAGACCAGGTTGCTTATGTACGATTTGCCAGTGTCTATCGCCAATTCCGTGATGTGGATGCATTTCGTGCTGAACTGGACAAAATTTAGTCCCTAGGTCATTATGATTATTGTTGAAAATATTTGGAAAAATTTCAATGATAAACAGGTTCTCGCTGGAGTTGACCTGAAAATCAATGACGGCGAAACAATGGTCGTACTGGGGAAAAGTGGTGTGGGAAAGAGCGTTCTTTTGCGACTTATCCTGCGATTAATGGATCCGGACCGTGGACGAATTACCATTGACAACAAAATAATCGGGACTTTGCAGCGTCGCGAGATGAACACGATCCGTTTGCGATTCGGGATGTTGTTTCAGTCAGCAGCGCTTTTTGACAGTATGAATATTTTTGATAATGTGAGCATCGCCCTGAGGACGCTCACAAAATTGACCGAAATCGAGATTCGGGAAAAAGTTGATTATTGCCTCAATATGGTTGGCTTGCAAGGTGTGGAGAAACTGTTTCCTGCAGAGTTAAGTGGCGGTATGCGTAAAAGAGTCGGACTGGCCCGGGCTGTAGCCATGGATCCCGCCTATTTACTTTACGACGAACCTACCACCGGGCTTGATCCGGTGATGACGGAATCCATAGCTCAAATTATTCGAAAACTTCAACGCGAACTTAATGTCAGTAGCATCGTTGTTACCCATGATCTGCAGACAGCCTTTACCGTCGCAGACAGAATGGCTCTGCTCCACGAAGGCCAGATTCAGTTCCAGGGAACGGTGGACCAGATTCGAAATACGGACGACATAATCGTCAGGGAATTTATCAGAGGGTATTCACGAAAACATAACCTGGAGATGCACCAGATTGATGATTAGCAAAGAGTTGATACAGATACTGCGTTGTCCTGAGTCCCATCAGACGCTGATACTGGCATCAGATGAATTTTTGGAGACACAGAATCAAAAAATAGGGAAGAGGGAATTGAAAAACCTGGCAGGGGAGATTATTGACAAGGAACTCACAGCCGGACTTTTACGAAAGGATGGCAAAATACTCTATCCGATAATTGATGAGATTCCCGTCCTATTGATTGATCAGGGGATTGTGCTCGAATAATCGAGCGCTCTGATCTATTATGATGCAAGCCACAATCCCATTCCTCTTGTATTGACACGCCATTTTGCGCCGTCTATATTCGCGGTATAAACGAGGGAAAGCTTATCGAGACATTGATAATTCGAACTTAGAGCAACCATACAAATTAATGAGGCCATTCACGATGAGAATGGCAGGTACTCGAAAAGCAATTTTGAAACCGAATGTTCAGCGTTCGGTTTTTATTTTTTGGAGGATAAATGAACCATAAAGGTCGATTTTTAACTGGAATCATAATCGGACTCCTCATGAGTTCGTCTGGATATGGTCAGAGCACTGCTGGCGCTATTTTTCTTTTAATCTCACCGGGCGCTCGCGCAGGTGGCATGGGCGAAGCCCAGATAGCTGTGGCTAATGATGCGACTGCGAGCTACTGGAATCCTGCCGGGCTTGCATTTTTAAGTGGCAATGAACTGTCAGGAATGCATGTGAAATGGCTGCCGGGTTTAGCGGATGATATGACCTACGATTTTCTGGCTTATAATCAATCCCTAAATGACTTTGGATCCATCGGCGGACACATTATTTATTTGGACGCCGGCAAACAAACCCGAACCGATTCTGAAGGCAATATTGAAGGAACATTCTCAACATATTTCACCTCGGCAGCGTTGAGTTATAGTGCATTATTGACAAGAACATCAAGTATAGGTTTAAATGCAAAAATTCTTTATCAGCACTTAGCAGACCGCGCCACCGGGACTGAACAAGGCAATCCCTGGTCAACCGATTTTGGCTTTGATTTTGGCTACTTGAAGCGCGATGCGTTTAACGGTCTCCTTGACTTTGCGACTGTCCTGATTAATGTCGGTCCCAAGATCTCGTTCATTGATGAAAATCAGGCCGACCCCATGCCCACCACACTAAAATTTGGTTTTAACTTGCACGCCGTTCAGCAACAACACAATAAACTGAACATCGTTTATGATGTCTCCAAATTGGTCGTTGCATCTTACGCAGCCATGGATTGGGATGGCGATGGCTGGGTTGGCGGATATGACGAAAATGGCCGGGGAGGTTTTGTAAATGGCGTGCCCACAGAAACCAAGGGCTATGAGTACAATCAAGATGGCCAAATCGAAACCACACATTCTGACCCGATCTATCTTGCAATTTTCACCTCCTGGGTTGATGATTGGCTGTTAGGTGGCGATCGCGACATAGATGGCGACCGCAGGATTGGTGGCTATGACAGTGATGGCATTGTCACATTTCTGGGTGCTGATTCATTACCCAATGGTCTAGAGTTTGGAGATGACGGCTATGGTTTGTACAGTTCAGACAAAAAACTAGAAGTGGGTAATAAAAACGACCGATCTATTATGAATGAAATCAACACCTTGGTCCATAATGTCGGCATCGAATACTGGTACAATGACATGTTTGCCATCCGGGGTGGGTATTACTATGATTTCACAGGAGCCATTGCCTCACCGACATTTGGATTCGGATTACGATTTTCCAATTTTGGATTTGATTTTGGCTATACCAGTGCGAAAAAAGACACTGATCCCCTGGCTAATACCATGCGTTATTCCTTATCCTATAAATTTTAGTTAAACTTGCAGATAAATAATACCATGCTCAAACACGGCAATAAAATCTTTCTGCCATTAATATTTCTTGGTGCAACGCCACTTTGGGCTGAGGTCGGCGTGTCGACAGTAACCCAAGAGCAAATTACAATCGCGGCCGTGATGGTTCAATTCCAGCAGGATACGACCTCCGGAACAGCCGGTGATGGGACATTTGTGCTGGATCCCGATTATGGCATCATCTGCTCAGATTTTGCGATGGATCCGCCACCACATGATGCCGCATACTTTTGGGATCACCTGAGGGCTGCGAACATTTATTGGGACCGTGTCTCGGATCATGCCGTTACGATTGATCTGGATGCGTCGTATTTGAGTAATCATGTCTATACATTGCCCCACGAGATGAGCTATTACCATCCCTTCGATCAAGCCTTCGATCTTACTGAAAAATTGTCTGAATTCACCGCTGATGTCGTTTCAGTGGTGGGTAGTGACATCAATTTTTCGGCATATAATACCGTGGTCATTTTTCATGCGGGATTGGGTGGTGATTTTGACTTTGCCCTGGATCCGACCCCCGGAAATCTGCCTTCGGCTTTCTTAACTCAGGCTGAAATGGCGCAGGTTGGCTTTAACCTGCCCGTTACCAACGTCCTCATCATACCTGAGTCTCAAAACATGCTCCACTTTCCTGAAACCAGGGAATTGTTCATTGACAGCGACAACCCCTGTTTTTTTCAATTTGGCCTGAACGGTACCTTTGCGCTGATGATGGGGTTTCGACTGGGTTTACCACCTATGTACAACACGGAAACCGGACAAGCACTGGTTGGCAAATTTGGATTGATGGATCAGGGAGCAGCAAATGTTCAGGGAATTGCGCCTGCCTGGCCAAATCCATATAGCCGCATGTTGCAGGGCTGGACAAGCTCGGTGCCGATTTATGTCGGTGATACTTTACAAGTTGGTGTTGATGAGGCACCCCTGCAGTTCACCATTTCCCCGGGTGAGTCCTACCTGATCGAAAATAAGGAACGAAATCTCCATCAATCCCCGCCTGGATATACAGAATGGATTGTGAATGATGATACTGTCGGCGTGGTGATCGCCTCCTCCGGCGTTGTGTTATCCACAGACGATGCTGACGCAGGTTATCCCGGAAATGGTCTGCTCATTTGGCATATTGACGAAAATGCAATTCACACAGCCGAAAATCCCAATGCCGGACCGACCCAATGGATTGATCTGGTGGAAGGTGATGGCGCTCAGGATTTGGGTTTTACCACACGAATATTGTTTGGTGATTTTCTGGAACAAGGTTGGTGGTTTGATCCGTGGTTTGCCGGAAATGACGGATGGTTTGCACTGAATCGCCAGCAACTATTAACACCCGATAGCTTGGTACGGTTTGGACCAGATACTCATCCCAATACGCGCTCCAACACGGGTCGTCCCAGTCATTTAGCGCTTGAACGCATTTCCAGAAGCGGCTCGGTCATGTCCTTCAGCGTTTCTTCTGACCGTCTGGTGGGTAATCGTAACCTTGATCGCATATACGGCGTTATCCCAAGTGAGATACCAACCGTTCTGGGTCAAATTCGCGGAAGTGATTCTCTGGCATTTTTCAAACTGAATGAAAGTGGCAGTTTAAATTTATTGGGTAACCCGATCAACTCTCTGCCTGGCTTGTTGAATGGTGCCATTGATACGACCATTAAATTTTTATACCCCTATTTTGTGTCACATCAATCAAACGGTAATTCTTTTTACGATATCCGCAGTGGTGTCACCTTTGTTGACCATGCCCCCATGCATCTGGATAACCTGGCATACACCGATGGATCGATATCTTATTGGGGGAATTCGGCAGATTCTGCATACATCTACCAGATTGATACCACCGATAACGTGCCAATTCAGCGTTATGCTTTGCCTGATTCCATTCTTGGATTGATCTCTCAAGTCAATGTTATCGGACCAGATAGTCTGTACACAGCTCATCATATTGATGCGGAAAATAATATTGATATTCAAGGGCGTAGATTACAGCCCGTGTTTTTTAGAACAGATAACATTTATTCAGATCAAAATTGGGGACATCTATTCATCAATCCGCAGGGCGAATTGGCGTTTAGAGCCGCCAACCAGGAAACATATATCCTGACATCCGACATTCCTCGTTTCGTTATTCCGCTACATGGTGATGCGGAAGAAGCACCAGAAATTCTCCTACTATATGATAATCATATTCGGATTATGAATATTCATGGCATGGACTTTCCAAATTCACCTTGGTCGATTGATAGCTGGATCGGAAATCCTCTGGTTGGTTGGTTTACTGGTGGTGGATTGCCCGAAATATTTTTACGACACAACAATGGATATTCGATCTACAATCTCAAAGGGCATTTAGTAGACGGTGGTTCACTTATCGCACCTGATCTAAATCAACCCCTTTCTTTTTATGTGACAGGTGCGACTGATTGGCAGTTGATTGCCGGGAATAATACATTCCTGAAATTTGCTATGATTGATTCGGTAAAAACCCCTCTTTGGAATTCACCCGAAGGAAGTAGCGAGGGATATCGCTATGTCGTAGATAGTCAGAGTTATTCGGCAGCTGATGTACCATTAATGGACCTGGCGACGGTGTTCAATTATCCCAATCCGGTCCACGGGAATACGACCTCATTTCGTGCCTTATTGGGGGATGTGAAGAGTTGGAAAGTCGATATTTTCGCCATGTCAGGTCTCCAGATTGACCGTCTGGAATCAGAAATAGTAGACATTAATTCGTACAATGAAATGGTCTGGAATACGACAAACGTCGGGAACGGAATCTATCTGGCCAGAGTAGAATCAAAAGGTCTGGACGGAAGTACCGCCAGTAAAATTGTCAAAGTGATGGTGATCCATTAGCAGTATTTGTTCCCGATTCATGAAATTTAGGATTCAGAACAAACACATTTTCAACCTGAGTGAGCTGGGAATGGCTGTCCTGCTTGGCTTGCCGATGGTTACGACTGGACAGGCGGCTTATAATCATCCTGAGCTAAACTGGCACACCATCGAAGGGACGCATTTCATCGTCCATTATCACGATGGCACGGAATGGACAGCCAACGAAGCACTCACGGTTGCCGAAGATATTTATCCTGCCATTACCGGGCTGTATCACTATGAACCCGAGGAAAAAACCCAACTCATCATTCGTGATACAGATGATTATGCCAATGGTGGCGCTTATTACTTTGATAATAAAATTGAGATTTGGGCGATGCCCCTGGATTATTCATTACGTGGGTCGCATTATTGGCTGCGAGATGTGTTAACCCATGAATTCACACATATCATCACACTCCGGGCGGCGAGGAAATTTGGTGGAAATGTACCGGCCGGGTATTTTCAGATTTTGCAGTTTGAGCCCGAACGACGCGACGATGTGTTATACGGTTATCCCAATGGCATCATGTCTTATCCATTGCCGGGCGTGGTTGTACCCATGTGGTGGGCCGAGGGTGTCGCACAGTTTCAATCCAACGAAAAGCGTTATGATTGGTGGGACAGCATCCGGGATATGATCGTGCGAGATCGGTTGGCGCATAACCAATTTCCAACATTTACCGAGATCAATAGTTTTGGTAAGGAAGGTGTTGGAAACGAAGC
>MNWS01000184.1 GCA_001872685.1 Fidelibacterota bacterium CG1_02_48_14 | reverse complement strand
TATCGTTGGGCTCATAACCCAAGGGTCGCAGGTTCGAATCCTGCTCCCGCTACAAAAAAAATAGAAAAGGTCACCACACGGTGGCCTTTTTTGTTTGTCGGAGTAACAATGAGAATCTGCCGGGTTCGATTCGGAGCACAGCGGAGAAAAGCGGAGCTTCAGCGTAGCTAATCCTGCTCCCGCTACAAAAAAAATAGAAAAGGTCACCACACGGTGGCCTTTTTTGTTTGTCGGAGTAACAATGAGAATCTGCCGGGTTCGATTCGGAGCACAGCGGAGAAAAGCGGAGCTTCAGCGTAGCTAATCCTGCTCCCGCTACAAAAAAATAGAAAAGGTCACCACACGGTGGCCTTTTTTGTTTGTATGGAGTAACAATGAGAATCTGCCGGGTTCGATTCGGAATGAAGCTGACGGTTTCCCTTTTCTAGCCAATCGTCTCTTGTTTTACTTTTTCAATCTGGCGGGGAATGATGATAGAGAATTTTGCCCCGCCCAACTCTTCAGAAGTATCAATGTCGATTTCGCCCTCATGCGCTTCAACACAAGCCTGAATTGATAGCATGCCAAGCCCCTGGCCAACTTTTTTCGTGGTAAAGAACGGCTGGAAAATCAACTCCCGCTGATCCTCCGGGATCCCCGGACCATTATCATGAAATTCAATGCTGGCATTCTCACCGATTGACCTTACCCGAATGATAATTTTACACCCCTGGTGTCTTGCCTGACAGGAGTTTAGAAAGAGATTGAATAGCATCTGTTGAATCAGATCGGGAAAACCCACCATCTCAAAAAATGTCGGACAGTCAGTAACTATCTGAGCGAAACGGACATCATCATGCGATTTGGAAAATTCCAGGGCTTCCTTCAGGATGACGGCAAAATTGTAGTTGCGGACAACTGATTTAATGTTGGACTTTCCGGTTTCTATCATCCGTTCGGTTAGGGACTCTAATTGCCGGTAACCCTGGCGGATATAGCTCAACTGCGTCATGGATTCCGGATCATTGGGGAGTTTATTTTCAATTAAATGCTGTGCCATGCCAATGGTGGTTAAAATATTGTTGATGTCGTGAGCCACGGATGATGACAATATGCCGGCAATCGCCTGGCGCTCGGAGATTAGCAGGGCATCCCGCTGTTGGATGATCTTCTTCTGCTGTTCATCAATGCGGGTGAAAATGATCCAAACGAAAGCGGACATCAAGATTCCGGTCACCCATACGAACAACAGTCCCTTTTGGAGTTCGGAAAACCTGACAGCATCCACAAAATCAGCGTGGGCAGCAACATATTGAGTTGAGACAATGATATAAATCCCGGAAAGCAAAATATAAACAGCACCAAAAATGAGCGCCGTTTTCCCGGGTCTGACATCGTTATTCAGCTTTTCTTTAAGATGCATTGACCGAGCATGCAGATTGCTCTTGACCATAACCCCTCCCCGGCTTTTTTCGATCTTTGAGCGGCGGAAGTATAGGGAATTAAAGATTTAGGGGAAAGAGGGATTTGTAGAACTCATGCTTATACTCAACCGCCCCCGGTTATTATTAAACAGGCGGGATTTCTCTGCCCTGCTTTGCCTGAACAACGACAATTAAAATTCCGGTCTATGGGTGCTGGTAATCATCCCCGCTCGGTCGGCAGTGTACCGTTTGTCATCAGATACCTGCATCAAGATGGGACCAGTGTGGCGTTTGAATTTGTTGTTGTTTTACCCCATCATCTTAATTAGCATTGAGACGCATTCTCATTAATGAATATGGCTGAGAATAGCCGTTGGGTTGGGTTGAGGTGCTGTAAGGTAAAAACGAATGATGTAAAGAAGGTATTTTGAACATGACATTAATAAACAGTTTGAATAGGATGACTCTCCTGTTGCTGTTGGGACTTCAGTCCGGCTATGCACAACCCGCAGAGACCATGGATCAGACATTCTTCCAGCCCTCTACAACTATCGGGGGCTACGGTGAATTACATTATAATGCCGTTTGGTCGGAATCCGGAACCCAGACGGGTAAACTCGATTTTCACCGTTTCGTAATATTCCTGAGCCATTCCTGGTCAGAGCGGTGGTCACTAAAGGCTGAGTTGGAACTGGAACATAACCTGGTCGAGCCTCCTGGTGAAAATGGCGCTCTAGAATTGGAACAGGCTTATGTGGATTATCACCTCTCCCCACGATTTGGCTTTCAGGCTGGCGTGATTCTGCCAAGTGTTGGCTTTCTCAATCAATATCATGAACCGCCCCTGTTCTTTGGTGTGGAACGACCTGACTACAGCAAACTGATTATCCCCACGACCTGGTTTGGCAATGGCGTAAGCATCTACGGCGAGCTCTATGGTATTGATTACCGGCTGGTCATCATGGAGGGTTTGGACGGCACTCAAATCTCACCTGAATCTGGCATTCGCAGCGCCAGGCAAATGGGTGTTAAATCGGATGCTACACACCCATTAGTCAACCTGTCGGCTGAACTCAGGAAAATTGAATCGCTGGTTGTGGGAGCATCCATTTCAATCAATGAAGTACCGGATACACTTGATGGAAGATCACGATCCAATCGGGTGATGCTTACGGAGTTGCATATAGATTGGACGCCAGGAAACTTCACTATGAGAGGTGAATTAGGGCAGATCAGCTACCAGGAGGAGGTTTTGGTGAATGGCGTTTCCAAGGCACAGGGGTTTTATTTTGACTTAGGGTACAACCTTGGACAAAGGGCTGGATTCAGGGGCGACCTGATACCCTGGGTCAGGTATAATTACAATAATACGGCTGCCTCCGTCACAACTATGGCCTCTGCTCTCACAGATGAGAATAACGAAACTTACTGGCAGATGGGTTTGCAGGTGAAACCGCTTCCCCAAGTCGTTTACAAAGTTGATTTTGGAGAAAAATCTCAGGCCGGCAATACCGACAGACTCCTGAATCTGGGTGTGGGATACATGTTCTAATGCGTAAGCCAGCATTGCATCGAGTCCTTTTAATTATTGGATTATTTACCATCACCTCCCGCCACCTGACTGCCGGTATTCAGGCAGAGGCAGAAGCGGTCATTCAGTCTGTATTTAATAAGGAGCACCATATCATCCAATTTGACCCCTTAGCCCTATCTCCTGCCGAGAGGCATCAAGCAGAAACCAAGACAGGTCAACGGTTTATTCTGGATCAGATTTATCTGTGGATCATATACGACTCAACTGCTTTAGCCGGAATTGCAGTTTTGGACAATGTGCGGGGGAAAGCTCAACCCATCACCTACCTGGTTGTGTATACGCCGGATCTGGTGGTCAAGCAGGTTCATATCATCAAATATCGGGAACAGATTGGAGGTGCCGTTCAGAATCAGCGTTGGCTTGGCCAATTTTCCGGATACAGGGATCAGGCGAATGAGACACTCAGCTTGGGTGGGGCAATTGATGGCATTACGGGGGCGACAATCTCCGCAGACGCGATCACCCGGGGTGTTGCCCGAATGACAGCCTATTTAAACGCGCTTAATTTCAATGAAATCATACACCGGGCGGAAAAATGATACCGACATTACAACACCTTCCTCATTCATTTAAGCAATTACTCATGATGATGACCCTGACGCTTCTGCTTGGCGTAACAATGGGGCTGGGTTTGGTCATGACAACAACGGGTGGAGATCCTTCGGGAATTCGTGACCATTACCAGGGAGATGTGTTTGTGGAGGGGCAGATCCCGGAACATTACCCCATGCCGGTACAGGAATTACTGATTACAACTCACAACCATATTTTGACATTCACCTTCATTTTTGGTTTTTTGGCTGGCGTGATTCAATTCTCCGGGAGACTAACACCCCGTCAGAAACGGTTTTTAAGCATTGAACCCTTTATCTCCATTGTGGTGACGTTTGGATCCATGTGGGGTATTCGTTTCATCAGCAACGGCTTTGTCTTCGTCATGATCATTAGTTCGGTCTTGATGTATCTCTCCTTTTATACCATGGCAACGGTGATTTTTGTTGAATGTAGGGGAAAAAATTGATGAGAAATGAGCTTCTACACGATGAGTAAAAGTCTGGTTCGCGGTGATGGTGGATAATCCAAAACTTGCTTGTTCGGCTCGGCAGGAAACTTCGAGGCCATGAAACCCCTTAGAATCTTACTTTCCCGCAGTGACGCGAAGAGCGATGAGGTAAGATAAAGGCTACAGAATTTTGATACCGGGACATTGAGATTAGGGTGAAGGTTTTCTTATTTGCCGCCGGCCAATCTGGGCATGGCCTATTGCGATCCTCCAAAATGGTCCGTGGAAATTGTGACCTTCGGAGACATGACGAGGGAGCATCGGAGGATTAAACCCGGTAGAGAATAAAAAAAGCACCCACTTCCGCAGGTGCTTTTTTTGAATTTCCCATGTGTCTGAGGTCTATTTAAGCAAAATCATTTTCCGGGTCTGACTGAAATTTCCAGCCCTGATCTGATAGAAGTAAATTCCGGTACCCACCAGTTGACCCGCATCATTGCGACCATCCCATACCACCGATTTGTACCCGGCTGATTCATCTCCGTTCAGGAGCATTCGCACCGGTTGACCGAGCTGGTTGTAAACAGTCAACGTGACCAACTCCTGTTCAGGCAGAGCAAAATTCAGCGTCGTAGTGGGATTGAAGGGATTGGGGAAGTTGTTGTACAGTTCGTATGAATGCGGAATTCTGGCGTCCGCAACCGTTCCGGTTACGCTGGTGAATGTCGCGTTTATCTCTGCCATGTTAATGTTTTCATTGAATTTCATGGACTCAATTGTCACAACTGTCGTTTGATCGATCGCAAAAGCCTCACTCACAGAAAAATGTAATGTGGCGAAAATCCCGGTTGTTCCATCCGGATTGGCCGAAGCGCCGGCAATCTTCAGAGTTCCACCTTCCACAACCGATTCGATGGTAAAACCGGCGGAATTATCAGACAGGGTCATGATATTTTCTGCCGGGGTCAGGACATTCGCATCAAAGTTGATGAGACATTCAAAGGAAAGAATATTGCCGCCATCGGTGAGATACAGCGGGATGTCAAGCGAGCTCCCTGGCGCTGTTTCGGAATCCATCAAATAGATCGCACCAGTGGCTAATAATTCAATTTGGGAGGTATCCACTGGCAATGTGTCAATCAAACCCACCACATACTGAAAAATAATTGACGCATCAAGCGCGGAGACATCGGCGTCCAGGGTGACATCTGCATTCCGCAGTTGTTGGGCATTTAAGAATTCCGTTCCTACCAGATATTTGAGAATCAGCGTCGCATCATAAGCCCGGACATCACCGTTCAGACTGACATCACCATAAAAGATGGGTGGGAAAACATTGATGCCGCCATTTTGGAAGCTGAACTCATAGGGCGTCTCGTCGAAAAGAGCGCTTTCGATGGTCACAGGCACAACTTGTGGCGCAGCCCCATTTGGCACGAAGAATTTGAGCCCAAATAGATACTCCAGCCAAGTCACCGAGATAAGATTGAGGCTAAACCGTAAACCAATTTGACCCCCGTTTCATTCGTGTGAAAATTGGTTAGGGGGTGCGAGACCGGATTTCATCCAGTCAATAAAATTTTTCCCGGGAAAAATGGCCGGAGACGCCGAAGCGTGATTTTTCTACCACATACGATCAGAACCGGTAGCATTGGAAATAACCTGCACATAAAAATTGATCAAACTTTGATACTCCGACTTCGTGAGGTGCTCGTCAACACCATGTATTTCATCCAGCCGCTCTGATGACAATTTCACCGGCAGAAAGCGGTACACATGGTCGGAAATGATCTCGTAATGAATGGCGTCCGTACCAGCGAGCGTGATATACGGACTCACCAAAACACC
>MNWS01000093.1 GCA_001872685.1 Fidelibacterota bacterium CG1_02_48_14 | reverse complement strand
TAAAGATGTTTTCCAGCAATGGATTTTGTCCCTGAAGCACATCCGCCAAATGGGCAGTGGCTACCTGGGTACCACGATCTATCATGTTGATGGCAATGGGTATTATGAGCAATACAAAGGTGAGGATGGGGCAGATGACTTGCCGGATTTTCTGCGATTGTATCATTTACTGACAGTCTCCGGCGCTGACACATTGACCCGGGCGGAGATCATTCGTCGTAAATGGCTGGACAATGGTTATTCGGGTGTCATCTCGCAGTATACAATCAATTGGGGAAAGTTGACCTCCGCAACGGGATTTGATTATCGAGACTACGCCGCACACCATTTCGGGCAAGTGCACGAGGGCTTGTCTGCCGGCATCAGTCAAATTCATGATGTGACTTATTATAATGATCGGACGAAAAAACAGAGTTACACCGGGTTCCAGCATCTGGTTTACCAGGTTACGGGGAATCTCAGTTCGCTGTTGAATCTCAGACTGCATGGTCACCGATACAATATGGATCAAGGTGTGTTGGGCGCATTTGATGGTAGCCATGATTTCAAACTCAAGTACGATTTTCTGGATTGGCAGGCGGGAATTAATTATCAGATTACGCCAAAAATTGCCAGTTACATGAGCGTCGCAACCTCACAAAGAGAGCCTTCTGACGGCGATATTTTTTCCCATGACGATCCTGACACGCCGCCGGCGGTAATCATTCAGTCGGATTCAAAATACGCGACTGCCCTGGTTGATGCTGAAAAATTATGGGATTATGAGGCAGGACTGAATTGGCATTTTGCGCAATTCGCATTCGATTTCAATATGTACTGGATGGATTTTAAAAATGAATTGGTCCCGGTGGATTTTCGTTATAGCTCGGGATCTGACCAGATTTTACATGCGAATGCGGAAGGTACGATTCATCGTGGAATCGAAATATCTGCTCGATATAATCTTTCTAACAGGCTGATATTCAGCGGAAATACGACATTAAGCGATAGTTACTTTAAATCATTCCAGGGTGATTCATTGGGCTGGGGTGGGTATGGTGGAATTGCTGATTACAGTGGCAGGAAAATTCCGGGTTCGCCGGCTGTCATGGCCAATCTGAAATTGAAAGGTCAGTTCGGTTGGGGTGATGTTTGGCTCAGTTCACAATCCGTTGGCAAACAATATATTGATTTCATGAATCGGGAAGATGCCGCAATCCAGGGTTTCACAGTGTTGAATTGTGGCGCGCGCTACCAAGTTCCGTTTTTTCAATCGAATCAGGTAGTGATCTCACTGTGGTTAAACAATCTCACAGATAAACTTTATGAGACTTTCGGATACAATTACTTCAACGCGCCGGATGAGCGGATTGATGTGTACTGGCCGGCAGCGACCCGAAATTGGTTTGGAGAGATTTCAGTACGATTTTAAGTCGTGTTTATTCGGTTCGCTGATGATACTTGTAATGGCAGAAGATTTTCTACCATTACTTTTTTCAATCCCGTTTGAAGCGCGTCCAATCCGGTTATATTTGCGGCAATGAACAACAAGAACATCCGCAATTTTTGCATTATAGCCCACATTGATCACGGTAAATCCACACTGGCTGACCGACTGCTCGAGGTCACACACACCGTTGAAGGAAAAGCGATGAAAGCCCAGGTTCTGGATTCGATGGATCTGGAACGCGAACGTGGTATTACCATCAAATCCCATCCCATTCAGATGAAATATATCGGTCACAATAAACAGGAATATATCCTGAATTTGATTGATACGCCTGGCCATGTGGACTTCACATACGAAGTGTCCCGAAGCCTGGCAGCCTGCGAAGGCGCATTGTTGTTGGTTGATGCCGCCCAGGGCGTTGAAGCCCAGACTGTCAGCAATACCATGCTGGCAATGGATAGCAATCTTGAAATCATTCCGATTGTGAATAAGATTGACCTTCCATCAGCCCAACCAGACCATGTAAAAACCCAATTGGGTGATTTGCTGGGAGTTTCTGAGGATGAAATCATCATGGCCTCTGCTAAGTCCGGAATCGGCGTTGAGGCAATATTGGAGGCGGTCATCGCCCGGATTCCAGAGCCGGAATACAACTCTGACAGTCCTCTGCAGGCTTTGATTTTCGACAGCACTTATGATGCGTTCCGTGGCGCTATCGCCTATGTCAGAATCATGAAAGGTTCTGTTAATGTCGGTGACAAAATCAAGTTTTTTGCTCATCATGCCGAATATGAAGTGACGGAAGTTGGTCATTTCCGGCTCACGCGAATCCCAACGAAATCGCTTCGTGCTGGGGATGTCGGCTATATCATTGGCAGTATTAAGGACATTAAAGATGTTAAAGTAGGTGACACCATCACCACGGTCCGAAATGCCGCAACCGCTGCGCTCCCGGGCTATCGTGAAGTAAAACCCATGGTGTTTTCCGGTATCTTCCCCATTGATTCCGAAGATTATGAAGATTTGCGACTCTCACTGGAAAAACTCCAGTTGAATGACTCAGCGCTGAAGTGGGAACCTGAGACTTCAACCGCCCTGGGATTTGGATTCCGAGTCGGTTATCTCGGATTGTTGCACATGGAAATTGTTCAGGAACGGTTGGAACGCGAGTTCAACCTAAACCTGATTACCACCCAGCCCAATGTCGAGTTCGCCATCACTTTAAAAAATGGCCAACGGATTTTGGTAGACAAACCCAGCGATATGCCGCCGGTAGGTGACATTGATATGATCGAAGAGCCTTACGTCTCCTCAGAAATTATCACGCCCGTTGAATACATTGGTAATTTGATGAAGCTCGTGATTGACAAGCGCGGTGTTTACAAAACCACACATTACATGGACACAACCAAGGTTCAATTGCATTTTGATCTGCCGCTGTCGGAAATCATTTTTGATTTTTACGATAAACTGAAATCCACATCCCGGGGATACGCATCCTTCGATTATGAACCCATTGGCTTCCGTGAAGGTGACCTTGTCCGGTTGGATATTCTCATCCAAAACGAGCGGGTCGATGCCTTGTCCATGATCGTTCATAAAGATAAAGCCTACGATCAGGGGCGCCGACTCTGTGCCAAACTCAAGGAACTCATTCCCCGACAAATGTTTGATGTCCCCATTCAGGGCGCGATTGGCGCAAAGATCATCAGTCGCGAGACGGTGAAGGCGTTGCGCAAGAATGTAACTGCCAAGTGCTACGGCGGTGATATTTCACGAAAACGCAAGCTTTTGGAAAAGCAGAAGGAGGGGAAGAAACGGATGAAACAGATTGGAACTGTTGAGATTCCGCAGGAAGCCTTCCTCGCCGTCCTCAAGCTGGACGACTAATTATTTTTTTCAAAAATCTCACCCACTAACATTTCAAAATGAATTTCCCATCCTGGCGCACTTATTTAGATGAGTCGCGCTCGTATTACTACAGTCTATTTCTGATCCTACCGTTGGCAGCGATGTATGAGGTTGGGACGATGTATCTTTTCTCAAATCAACCTTATGAATTAAGAAATGCCGCCGATGCTTTGCTACGCTTCATTTTGGAGCAGATTGGCGTCGCTCCGGGATATTACTTTTCCATCATTTTTGTCGGAATTCTGACGGTGGTTTTAGGTTTTGGAATCTGGCGTGAGAAGCGCCAGCCCCTCAATGCCATGATCTTTCCCATGATTCTGCTGGAAAGTCTAGGGTGGGGAACAGTTCTATTTTTCGCGTTACAGTTTATTGCAAATCTCACATTAACCATACCAACGAATCATACCGGCCTTGTGCAGGTCAACCTGGCACTGGGAGCTGGCATATACGAGGAGCTCGTGTTCAGAGTCATTCTCATCGCCGCCCTGTCTTTTATCCTCAGGCGTGGGTTTCATTGGCAGGATGCGTCTGCAAATTGGACCAGTTTGCTGGGGGCGGCCGTGATTTTCGCGGGATTTCACCTGTTCGCCGAAGTCTTTCAATGGCACATTTTTATCCAGCGCATCACGGGTGGAATTCTCCTGGGAGCGCTTTTTTTAAAGCGGGGATACGGCGTCTCGGCATACAGTCACATTTTTTATAACCTCATTATTTTAATTTCATTTAATTGAGTGAAATTTCCTGCCAATCGGAAGATCGGGCTTATATTTCGCCATGCATTTCCAAGATTCGTACCGGCCACCGCAAGTAGCCGGAAAATTTTATCCGGGGTCCGCGAAAGCGATCAACCATTATTTTGATCAACTTGCCAAAACGGAGAAATCAGAACCTCCGGCTGGTAAACTTCTCGGTCTCATTTCTCCACATGCCGGGTACATTTATTCTGCACCAATCGCTTTTCACGGGTTTCAACACCTCACGCCGGACCAGTTTGATACGGTTATCATTATCGCGCCATCTCATTACGATGAGTATGAAGGCGTTTCTATTTTTCCGGGTTGCGGTTACTCGACACCGCTGGGGCGCTTGAATATTGACATGGATGTTTCAACCAGTTTGCTGGAAAATAGCGCTGTCATAACCAAAACGATGATGGGGCATCGGGAGGAACATTCATTGGAAGTTCAGCTCCCATTTCTCCAGTATTTTTTGGGAGATACCTTCAAGATTGTCCCCCTGGTCATGGGTGAACAGACCCCCGATTTGGCAGTTGAACTGGCCGATGCGATCGTATCCGTCATGACCTCCAGAACGCTAATCGTCGCCAGCTCGGATCTTTCACACTACCATGACTATCATTCCGCCCAAATAATAGATGCGGCATTCAAGCAGACGCTGGAGTCAGGAAACAGTGAGGAGCTTTGGAAGGGGATCCGTAGCCGTAAATTTGAAGCGTGTGGAATCGGACCCATCGCCGCCGCATTGAGAGCAACTGAACTGATTACGCAGAACCGGATCATTAAGGCATTTGATTGTCGCAACTCCGGGGATACCGCCGGAGGACATGATCAGGTGGTTGGTTACCTGTCCGCCGGTATTTTTGAGGTTTGACCCATGAACCTTTCAGATATTCAGAAACGGGCGTTGCTAAAGCTCGCCAGAGAAACCATTCACGCGCATCTTAGCCATCAGAATTTGCCAAGCTGGATATTAGTCAAAGAGTTAAAAACCTTGGGCGAAATTCAATCCGGTGCTTTTGTCACGCTCACGATACAAGATGACCTGCGGGGCTGCATTGGACTTACAGAAAGTCGCAAACCGCTACCGGAGGTCATCCAGGAGATGGCAATTGCAGCCGCTACCCAGGATCCGAGGTTTCCACGGGTGGGCTTAAGCGAACTTCCGTTGATCAAAATTGAAATATCGGTCCTGACTCCGCCGGAAATTGTTCCCGATCTTGAATTAATTGAAATCGGACGACATGGTTTGGTAGTTGAGCAGGGGTGGAACAGGGGCTTACTGTTACCACAGGTAGCGACAGAGTGGGATTGGGATCGGGAAGAATTTCTCGCGCATACGTGTGAAAAAGCGGGTCTGCGCCATTCTGCTGCCCGGGATTCAAGAACAACTGTTTACTGGTTCGAAGCGATCATATTTTCCGAAGCGGAAAGTGTTGCTTCACCGGATTGAAATCTCCCGGTAAATTCATTCAAATATCTTTAGCTCACTCAGTAAATTAAAAACACCGGAACCTTAATTCACCCTGCGAGATCAAATGGAAGGGTTTTGAAAATTAATTATGCCGCGATTCAAGTTACTAATACCATTAATTGTCATTCTCACCCTGATCCAGTTATTAACGGGTCAGGAGAGAATCATTCATTCACAGATCATTCATCTCAATACCGGTCAATATTTAGTCATTGATGAAACCAAAGTTTCATTGTGGC
>MNWS01000007.1:25008-25108 GCA_001872685.1 Fidelibacterota bacterium CG1_02_48_14 | reverse complement strand
ACGAAGAGGCGGAGTTGGAGCTGATCAATGCCATGGGTTTGCAGATTCCCGCTGACTTTTTTCATCACCACAAAGGGGTGGGGGAAGATGTATTTTACTC
>MNWS01000007.1:4945-25001 GCA_001872685.1 Fidelibacterota bacterium CG1_02_48_14 | reverse complement strand
ATTGAAAAATATGGCGCTCAAAAAACCGTGATCGAACTGAAAGATTGGGGTCGTGAGTTACTGAAACAAAAATTTTTTACGCGCTTAGACTACGTTTCCGGTTTTTCTGAATTCTTTACTTTTGTCAAGGACCGCTACCTGACAGCTATTGTCACCTCTACCCGACGGGATTTTATGCAATGGATATTCGAAAATACATCCGTTACCAATCCATTTGCCGAAATGGGAACCATTGACGATGTCACGGAAGGAAAACCCGCTCCGGAACCCTATCTCAATATGTGCCAGCGGTTAAATGTTCTGCCGGAGGAAGCGCTGGTAATTGAAGATTCTCTATTGGGACTGCGCTCGGCGGCTCACGCGGGTTGCCAGACAGTCGGTATCACGACGACGATGCCAGCCGCACGATTAGCTGAAACCGCGCAGTGTGTCATCAACCATTTTTCGGAATTACGTGTATTCCTGGAAAGAAAAGAGTATTGCCATGAAATGGTTTAAACAATTTGATTGTACATGGCTGCCAGTGGCTGATTTTGAGCAGGCTGTGGCGTTCTATGAAAAGGAACTCGAGCTTAAACCCCTGGATATTAACTGGGAGCAAAAGTGGGCTGAATTTTACCTGAGTCCCGGGGCAAAACTGGCGATTCATGGACTCAAGGCAACCAATGCCAATCCATTGGGTGCCCTGGTCTTGTTGGTTGAAAACCTTGAACAAAGCGAACTTTGGTTGCGGGGCAAGGGGATCAAATTATATGATAAGCAGGAGATTGGGAATGGGGACAAACTGGCATCATTCGATGACCCGGATGGAAATGTGATCCAATTGCTCCAACATGCCGGCAAGGGCGGTCGCCCGGAAGAATTTTAATCTTGATGATTTGGATAGATTGAGTAGAACAGGACCTGATTACGAAAAAAAACTTCACCAAAGAAATGATTAATCTGAATCTCCATTATTGTTTTTCAATAGGATCAGGGGGTGTGCGGTGATGAGAACCATCAAGCTCGACTCTGCCATGGGTACCCGTCTCGTTGAATTGGGACTCAAGTTGGAAGCGCCAACCTGGTCAGCGATTGCGTTGGAAGATGACGCCGATACGGTTGAAAAAGTTCACATGGAAAATATTCTGGCGGGTGCGGATGTCATCACCACCAACACTTTCCGGACAACTCCCTACGCGTTTCATCAATTGATGAATGGCGTGGAGGCGCACACACGAGCGCGGCAATACACCCTTCTGGCCATTCGCATTGCGCAAAAAGTCGTGAAAGAGTCGGGTCGCGACATCAAAATCGCGGCCTCCATAACGACTCTGGGCGATTGTTACAAACCTGATGAATTCCCGGGTATTATTGGTGGCCGACCCTGGCATGATGCCCAATTGGACAACCTTGCGCACAAAGTCGTAGACATCATATTAGCAGAAACGATCAACTCTGCCCGTGAAGCCCGATTAATCGCTGAACTGGCTCTGAAACGTGATAAGCCAGTCTGGATGAGTTTGATTCTGAATGAGAAGGGACAACTTTTAAGCGGTGATAATCTCATAGAATTAGCCAAACGATTGGAGCACATGGGTATTGATGCCGTGGGGGTGAATTGTAGCAATCCTCAGGTGACCCTGGATGCAATCAAGCAGCTCAGAGATGCTGTTAAACTTCCTCTGATCGCCTATCCGAATCTGGGCGAAACCCATTTCTCCGATGAAAAAGTTGGCAAGGTGATGACACCATCGGCATTTGCTGACTGGGCTGGAAAAGTGATTGAAAGTGGCGCTGAAATCGTCGGGGCATGCTGTGGATCGAATTATAAACATGTCGCAGCCCTCTCCAAGAAGTTGACCGGGTCAGTTGTCGCAAAATAGTTCATCAAGTCTGTTGATCAATCGCCCGAAAATTTCCACCAAAATTTCACTGATATTTTCACTCGCGGATCGTCTCCTGAAGTGGTACGACCGGCAAAGTGATACTCACACTAAAATGCCATGGCGCGGGGAAGCCGATCCCTATTGCATCTGGATTTCCGAAGTGATGCTGCAACAAACCCAGGTAGCCACGGTCGTGGATTATTACCGTCGTTGGCTGGAGCATTTCCCTAATGTCCAATCCCTGGCGCAAGCCAATTTGGATGAGGTCCTGAAGGTATGGGAAGGATTGGGTTACTACACCCGGGCACGCAACCTGCATCGGGCCGCCCAGGTCATCGTTTCAGATTATAACGGCGAATTTCCCCAGCAATACAACACGATTAAAACACTTCCCGGAGTGGGTGAATATACCGCTTCGGCATTGAGCAGTATCGCTTTCAATCAGGCTGTCCCAGTGGTGGATGGAAATGTGTTAAGGGTTTACAGCCGGCTGCTGTGTCTGGTTGATGACATCAGAAATCCCAAAACAAAATTGCTCGCTCGCGCAGGATTACAAAAATTAATTCCGCAAGACCGTCCTGGCGATTTTAACCAGGCGCTGATGGATTTAGGCCGGAATGTTTGTCAGCCGCGCCAACCCCAATGCCATGTGTGCCCGGTGCAGGAATTATGCTGTGCGTATAATCGGAATCGGACTGGTGATTTTCCCGTTAAGTCCAAAGCGAAGGCAACGCCGACTTTTCAAATCGTTGTGGGAATCATTTACAAGGATGGCAAGGTGCTGATTCAGCGTCGTCCACCCAAAGGTCTATTGGGCGGATTGTGGGAATTTCCCGGTGGAAAAATCGAAGCTGGTGAAACGCCGGAAAATGCATTGATACGAGAAATACGGGAAGAGACCGGCTTGGAGGTGGAAATCGGTAGTCAGTTGACCCAGTTGAAACACGCGTACACCCATTTTAAAATCAACCTCACCTGCTTTGTCTGCGAGTATCAATCCGGTACTGCCCGACCCAAAGCTTCGACAGCCCTGCGCTGGGTCAAGCCGGGGGAACTTACAAAGTTCGCATTCCCCAAAGCGAATCAAAAGATTTTGCCGCTGTTGACGCCAGATAAATGATGAACAGACACCCTTTCAAAGATGGAGTTTTCAATGCCGTTGGAAATTAGCAGGCTGGAGAGGTTTCCCCGCAGCATCCTGGTCCTGGCGCCGCATCCCGATGATTTTGATGCCATGGGTGTGACATTAAAATATTTCTATGAGCATGGTAGCGAGATTCATCTGGCAGTCGTGAGTTCCGGCGTCAGTGGGGTGGATGATGATTTTTGTGACCCACCAACTCCCAAAAATAAGGCTCGTGTTCGTGAGAGAGAGCAGTTAGCCAGTTGTGGATTTTTTGGGCTACCAGAGAACCTTGTCAGTTTTCTTCATTTAAAGGAAGATGACACCCACCATCCGGTGAATTCGCCGGAAAATCTGGCGCGTATTCGGTCGCATTTTTTGAAAATTCACCCCGACACCGTTTTTCTACCACACGGGAATGACAAAAACACCACGCATCGCCTGACCCATGCGTTTTTTCAACAGGCGGTGAATGGATTAAATTTTCCGGTAACAGGTTATCTGAATCGGGATCCTAAGACTATCGCAATGTGTCCTGATCTCTATTTACCCTTCGACGAAACTCAGGCCCAATGGAAGGCCGAGCTTTTGCGACATCACGCTTCCCAGCAGCAACGAAATTTGAGCTCACGAGGATACGGATTTGATGAGCGTATTTTAAAACTCAATCGGCAAATCGCAGAAGAATTAGGAATATCTGAACCTTACGCCGAGGTTTTCGAAATAGAGCAAATGTTTGATACGACTTCGAAGAAAGGCGGCGCGTAAATTCTTTTAGCCCAATCCACCACAGGTGTATATTTTCTTCGTTTGAAAATCAAGTTCGATAGGGGGAAATATGTCAATATTTAGTCTTCGATTGAGTTTTGTCATCGGTACCATGACCGTCGTGGCGTTAACCGGCTGTACAAAGGATAATGCCAAAGGAGATATTGCGATGCGCCTGGAAAAGCTCCATTACGATAATTCACAAGGAGAATTGGGGGTCACGCACTTTAGCTACAATCAGGAAGGTCGGTTGGAAAGCTCAGTGTGGGAATTGACCGACGGAACACGTCGTTCAAAAAATAGTCATCGTTTTGATGACCAGGGCTGTGAAATTCAAAAATATCGTGAATTTTCAGACGGATTAACCTCCAGCAATGATTATGAGTACGATGCCGCCGGTCGGATGATGGTTGAGCGATTTTCCCGGTCTGATGGACGAACCGGTACAACCTGGTATGAATATGATTCCACCACGGGTCATCCCACCCGGATGGTTGCAGAAGGACTTAATGGCTGGTTTCACGGTATTGTTGTGTTTGTAACAGACTCGACCGGTCGCAAGCTACGGGCAGATATTGTTAAAGACGGTAAACCTTATGGTAGCATCGAATATGGCTATAATGAGACGGGTTTATTGGTCAGGGAACATTGGGCTTTGGAGCAAGGCGAATGGACACAGACATTCACCTATGAATACGGTCCGGTAATGTTTTGATCGACTGAATTGGTCATTTCCCGGATCGTCACGTATGTGACATCACATTATTTCCCGCTTCTAACAAATAAGTGACAAAATATGACATAAATCGCACAATGTCGATTTTCTCCGGTTTATAATTCCGCCCAAAAGCAATTATGCGATAACTTGGAGGTCAACTTGATGAAAACGAAAAAGCTACTCAATTATATCCTTTCTTTGGGATTAAGTCTGTCAGCAACAAATGTCTGGGCACAGCTAAGTGCACCGAATGTTGAAAATGTCTACGGTGGTCGGATTAATGCCATTACAGCCGTGCCATTGGGCTCGGATTCAAGTCGGGTGTTTATCTCGACCGAAAGTGCCAATTCCATGTTCTATGCCGATGTTCATTCGGTCACGGCAACGCCGACTTTCGGATCGTTTTCGGTGGTACCGGGTTTGGATGCCAGCGCCGGATTTGGCTCGGGCATTCAGATTATTGTGGGACATCCAGCTTCTGGAAAAGTCTTTTTCGGGCACGACATGGGACTCATGTCAGCCGATATTAATGCCGGAACCGTCAGCGTGGTGGATTCCACCGTTGGTTATCCCAACACAATCAATATTCAGGATGATCGCCTGATTTTTATAACCGGACCCCAACTGCATTTTGGAATGTTGGATAGCGCTGGGAATTTCACTGAAGCGGGTGATTCGCCTGCTAATTCCTTCCCACCGCTCAATCAACCGACATTGTGCATCAGTCCCCTGGATGATTCTGTCTATGTTTTTTCTCAGGGCACGACACCCTCACTGTACAAACTGAGCGACACGTATGATGGCTTGAATGCAGCCACCACTGGTCGTGATATTTCGCCCGCAGCGCTGTCATCGTCGGTCATGTGGACCTCTTTTGGTGTAGCGCCCAGCGGAAGATTGTTCATTTTGGGTAGTGAGCCTTCCGGTAAATATGCCGCTCACTCGGATGATGAATCGGCTTGGACAGAATACGCAACCGGAATCGGCGGGGCTGCCGGTCGCAACATTGCCTTCACCGGGGATTCTTCGAACTACAAAGTCTACTGGGCGTCCTGCTACAACGATCAGAATGGCAACAGCGGCTACTGGGTCGGCTTCGGAAATCTGGGTCAGGAAACCCATCCTAACGATGGTGCGGTTTTCACCGGCGTGGCCAACCCCGGCATCATTTATATGACCACTGATCAGGGCATTGGCGCCTCCATCAACGGTGGCAAAGTTATTTTTGAGATTGATGATGGTGTGGAAGCTGTCCAGGTCAATGACATGGACATGACACTGGATAAAAATTCTGCCTGGATTGCTTCAAAATCGGGTATTCGTCATGTGGTGGATTATCAAACTGCATCACCTCTGTGGACTACAGCCATGTTTCCAAATGGTGATGGTTCGCCCTATTACTCGGTTGCGATGAATCCGGAAGATTCAACAACAGTGTATGTGGGCAACCTGCGTATATATAAAACCACTGATGAGGGTGCATCTTGGAACCAGGTATTCAGTACGGAAAATGCGCCTGTAAGCTGGACCGGGATGGGTGTTAAAGCTCTGGCTTTGGAAGTCTGTCCTTACGATCCGAACACTGTTTTTGCAGGATTCGAAATTCAGGACTCGTTGGCTGGAGGGCTATTTTATTCTGACGATGGAGGCGTATCCTGGAATCAGATTTTATTGGAAGCGACTGCGCCAGGGCATGATGTGGATGTGGCCGATGTGGTCTTCAATTTGGAGGGCAGCGACACCGTAGCCTACGTCAGCGCCATTTACGATCTGGATTTTCCGGCCGGTCGCAGTGTCTATCGGTTGGTTAAAAGTGGCAGCGGTTGGACCGTTGCGCGTGATATGGATGCCAGTGGTACCAGCACCGGTACCATGCTGGTGGTGACCATCTGGGATCTGGAAGTCAGCGCCACCGGTGACACTATTTATGCTGCAGGAACAGACGCGGGTACAGACCATCCGGTCGCTTATTACAAGGCATTGGATGGCACGGGATTATGGACTCCGCTAACGGTTTCAGGATTCCCGACAGAAATGGAAGCGACAGCCATCGAAGTTGGCACGGATACCGTGTATTGCTCCGTTGGCAGCGATATTTATTATCTACCGGTGGGCGGAACTTCCTGGAGTCTGGGATACAGTTATCCTGTTGGAACCCGGATCAATTTCCTATACTGGGATGAGTTACTGGCCGGTTCCGATCTCGGACTATACGCGTTCTTTAACAATGCAGCTACCGCAATTAACGGGGACTCCAACAGTCAACTGCCGGATGGATTCGTGTTGAATCAGAATTATCCGAATCCGTTTAACCCCGGCACCGTGATCAGTTATGTCCTGCCGATTTCGAGTCAGGTCCACCTGACCGTGTACAATGTACTTGGGCAGCAGGTCGCCACGTTGGTGAATGCAGATCAATCAGCCGGTTTGCACCGAATCAACTTCAATGCGACTACCTTGTCCACCGGCATTTATTTCTATCGTCTTGAGGCGGGAGAATTTACGGCCACCCAAAAAATGGTTCTGATGAAATAATCACAACCTTTCCTGTCTCCCTTCTTCCCCCCTCAAACTGGCAGGAAAAACGCGAGCCCGGTTCAGAAATGAGCCGGGCTTTTTATTTTTTTAAAAAAGGTGAAATGTCGTCTACGCGTGAATCGATAAAGCCAGTGGTGAAAATAACTTGAGGCTAAACCTTGAAATGATCCCGTATCAGCTTTAATGCCAACCAATCTGGCAGGAGTCGCTTTCCCCAGGGAACAGCCAAAGAATCGGGTCCTGCGGCATAGCGTACCCGGGGAGATTTTGCCGTAAGGGCTTTGAAGATTGTTTTAGCGATGATTACCGGACCCGGTGCCTTGGGTAACGATTCCCGTACCACCTGTTCGGCTGATTTAATCCGGTCACCATAGGGAGAATTGTCTGTATCAACCCAGGCAATGTTTTCGTTGAAGGGCGTGTTAATGTCACCGGGTTCCACCAGGCTGATATGAATATTTTTCCAAGGCTGCAGCTCCATGCGCAAAGCCTGTGTGAAGGCATCCAGCGCGGCTTTTGAAGCTGAATAGTGTGATTGGAAGGGAATGATAGCCCGACCTCCCAATGACCCCACATTAATGATGCGACCCAGTCCGTTTTTGCGGAAGTGCGGCAAAACGGACTGGATCATCCGGAGCGCGCCATAGACATTTGTGTCCATTTGCCTGTGTATATTCTCAATGGACACTTCCTCAACGGATCCCCAGATACTATACCCGGCGACATTAATCAGAGCGTCTAATTTTCCGCCGTTGGTGCTGCGTAATATTTCATTGATACAGGACCTTACAGACTCGTCATTCCTGACATCAAGAGGGATCCAGAAAATATCCGGATTCTCTTGCGACGCCTCTTCGATATGGCGACTGGCGCCAAAAACCTGCCAGTTACGATCCACCAAATAGCGCGCTGTGGCAAGTCCAATTCCGGAGGATGCACCGGTGATCAGAACGGAGGGTGGATTGATTGCAGATGCCTTTGTCATGTTCATTTTTCCTGAACCTTCAGCTTGATATTATTTTTGTAGAGTCTTACCCTCTGGAAACAATCGCAAATTGGATTGCCCCCCCTAAAAAAACGCTCTTGGTGTTTAATGAATAACTAAATATTAATGCAAGTTACCTTTGACACGATCCCAGACTTCATCCAGCTCTGTCAGAGTAGAACCTTCCATCTCGCGTCCTTCCTGACGAAAAATTTCTTCCACTGCCCTAAACCGCGAATTGAATTTCTCCACCGCATGCCGCATAGCCGTTTCCGCATCAATTCCGACAAACCGGGCAACATTCACAACACTGAACAAAACATCACCAAGTTCCTCTTCGATTTGTTCAGGTCCCTGGGTACGATTTGCGGTCAGTAGCTCATCAATCTCTTCGTGTAACTTATCAACCACCGGCGCCAGGTCGTCCCAATCAAAACCCACTTGCGAGGCTTTCTCCTGGATGCGCTGAGCCCGAATTAAGCCGGACAGGTTTTTTGGAACGCCATCCAGCCGCGACTTCCGACCCTCGGACATCTTGATGCGATCCCAATTATGCAGAATTTCTTTTACACCCGGGTTTGCAGCATTTTCATCCGGGTGAAAAACATGCGGATGACGCCGGATCAATTTTTCACAGATTTCATTGAGAACGGCACCGAGTTGAAATTGGCCAGCTTCCTCTGCCATCCTGACTTCCAGCAGCACCAAAAAGAACAGATCACCCAACTCACCCTGCAATCCGTCAATATTACCCTCCTCCAGTGTCTCGATTACCTCGTAGGTCTCTTCCAAAAGGTAGGGTATCATTGACTTTGGCGTCTGTGCCCGGTCCCAGGAGCAGCCATCCGGGCCGCGGAGCTTTTTGATGATCTCATTCAGCCGCAGAAATGCCTCGGCTGACGAGTTTGCCTGAACAAGAATTGATGATTGAGGTTCGGGTTCGGCCATGGTGTTTACTGAGAGTCTGCGGTGAGTTTAATAATTTTAATCTGCTGAATCCGGCGATTTTCTACAGTAAGAACCTCGAATCGGTAACTCTCGAAATCAACCCGATCACCGGGTTGGGGAATCTGCCCCAACAGATCATAGACAAATCCGCCCAGTGTGTCGTATTCCTTGTCCCGGGGGAATGTTACCAAAAGGCGTTCGGCCAGCTCGTCCAAATTTGTCCCGCTTTCAACCAGAAACGCATCGGGACCAAGTCGTTGTATTTCTTCAACTTCGTCCACATCAAGTTCATCCTGCAAATCGCCCAAAACTTCCTCAATAATGTCTTCCACGGCAACCATGCCGGAAACCCCGCCATATTCATCAACCACAATGGCAATTTTTTGACGGTCGCGCTGCATGGCACGCAAAAGCTCATCAATTGGTTGTCCCTCCGGCACATACATACCGGGACGAGCAAGCCGTTCCAGATTAATGCGATTCGTTGGACTATGGAGGTGCGGCAGCAGATCTTTGATAAAAACGATTCCCAGAATATTGTCAATGCGATCTTTGTACAGCGGGTATTTGGAATACCCGGCTTCACGAATCAACCCCAAAATTTCCTCACGAGTCATTGCCGTGTGCATAACAGACATATCCGGACGAGGGATCATAACCTCTTTCGCAACGGTGTCACCAAATTCAATCAGCGAGTGGATCATCTCTTTTTCCTCAACGCCGATAACGCCCTTGTCCTGTCCCAATGCAACCAAAGTCTTAATTTCTTCGTCCGAGACGAATGCCTCCTCAGGTCTGATACCCATCCAATCCACCAGGGATTGCACAATGCGATACAGTAAATTTGCCAATGGTGAGAGAAATTTAGTGACAGCATTCACCGGCCAGGAAACCCGTGCAGCAAAATCCAGCGCGTTGCGAATCGCCAAAACTTTGGGAGTGATTTCGCTGAACAGCACAATAATAATGGTCAGCACAATCGTCTCGACGGAAAGCGCTAAAGCCTGATTCCACCCCATTTTCTGGGCGAATTGTACGGTGATCGTAGCGGCAGTGGCGGCGATGATGACATTAACCAGGGTATTTCCCGTCAGAATCGTAATGAGCAGTCGTTTGGGTCTCTGCATGAGTTGGACGATGAGTCGCGACGACGGTGCCAGGTCGTGTTTTAGTCGCTCCAGGTCAGTGTTTTTCAGGGAGAATAGCGCGGTTTCGGAACCACTGAAGAAAAAGGAAAGCAGCAATAGAAAGAGGAATACCGCAATCTGTAATGCCAGGGTCAAATCCATCATGAAGGTCTATTCAAAATTAATGGTGTGGATAGTTGGTTAGGATTAATGCTGACCGAGCTCCAATGCTGACAGATACTTGTCTTCCAGAGTCCGCATCTGATTTTTTTCCGTGGGCGTTGAATCTTCGTAGCCGCATAAGTGCAAGCATCCGTGAAGGACAACGCGCAAAAATTCCTGAGTGAATGAAACCCCATATTCACCAGCATTGAGCCTGATCTGCTCCGGGCTCAAATACAGTTCGCCTTCTATTTCCGACTCATTGGCTTCATTCATATTGAAGGCAATAATATCCGTAAACCAATCCATGCCGAAATGTTCAGCTTTCATGGCGCGCAAGGCATCATTTGTCAGAAGAATAATGGTGATGGAACTGGCAACGCGTTTTTCGCCAGCCAGAACGGTTTCCAGTGCTTGTTGGAGTGGTTCAGGGTCGGGAATTTCCGCCTTGGAATCCGATTCATTGAGAAGCTCAAATATCACGGCTTAGTCCTCTTCCGGACGCATGTGTAATTTTTCGCGCTGGCCGGGATATTCAATTCGCTTGTGAAGGCTTCCAATCAGAACCGGAATGATGGATTCTTTGATCGTTGTCAGCTCCCGGAATGTCAGTGGACATTCATCCAAATCACCCTCTTTGATCCGTGTTTCAATAATGGAATCAATGAGGGTCTCCAGGCGTTGCGGCGTGGGTGACGAAACCGAACGACTGGCTGCCTCAACCGCCTCGGCAATCATCAAGATGCCCGTTTCCTTGGTATTGGGGCGTGGACCTGGGTAGCGATAATCATCTTCATTCACATCCTGCGGGTTTGTGGCTTGCTTCAGCGCTTGCTGATAAAAATACTCGACCCGGGAGCGACCGTGGTGCATGGGAATAAAATCTGCCACCACCTGAGGTAATTTGTATTCTTTCGCCAGGCGAATGCCATCTTTTACGTGAGAAGTGATGATCATGGCGGACAGGCGTGGCGCTAATTTATTGTGCTTATTTTCGCCACCCATCTGGTTTTCGATGAAGTACATGGGCTTGGTAACTTTGCCCACGTCGTGGTAATATGCGCCAACCCGCGCCAACAGTGAATTCGCACCAATGGCATCCGCCGATGTGACGGCAAGATTACCAACATCCACCGAATGTTTGAACGTTCCTGGCGCATTCATGGCCAAATGATTCAACAGCTTATGGTTAAAATCAAGCAACTCCAGCAGCGTCAGATTGGTGGTAATTTTAAAGGTCTTCTCAATGACGATGAGCAGTCCATAAGTCAGCGGTGGCGCTAAAAATCCATTGGTTGCGGCAAACAAAACCTTGTCCAGCAGCGAGTTCCAATCTGAAAACTTGATGAGCTCAAATATTAATATGACGCTGACATAGCCCGCGACAATCGCCACAATCGACCACATCAATTGTGTCCGTTCCCGCAGGCGTCGGACCGTATAAATCGCCAGTGAAGCCACAAACAGATTCGTGATAACGAAGGGTAGATTATTGCTGAGAATGATGCCTACCAACAAATTCAGTGTCACCATGGCGATGAATGAAATTCGTCCATCAAAGATAATGGTAACCAACATGGCGGCGATGGTCATGGGAATTGCATACTCTGACCAGTGCAATCTATAGACGAAAAAATACGCCATGGCGAGATGGCTCAGGAAGATTAACCCCATTAATATCAAAAGTTTAATGTCATGGTAGATCGCCGGGCGGTAGGTGTATAAATAGGCATAGAAGAAAAACAGGATGACACCTGACAGCATGATTCTGCCAATAAAACCAATGGTTTGGGTTGAAGCGGTGGCAAGCTGCCCCCGGCGCTGATATTCCTTTTCCAATGAATCCAGCTTACGCTTGATTTCGGGTGTGATGCGTGTATTCGCATCGACGATTTTTTCATTTTCAAATACTTTGCCAATGGCGATGGGGACAGCATTCCGTGCGAATTCCTGCCGCTCACTCGTCAAAGTGCTCTCCAAGATGACATTTGGCGCTAAAAATGATAGACCAATGCGCACGGCCAGCGTGTCCAGGCGTTCATCCAGTTCGGAAAAATCATCATGCAATTGTTGGGTGAGATTGACCTGCGCCTCAGCCATGGAAAGAAATACACCCGGGTTTTGTTCGATCTCTTTTCCCCGGACAATCACCGAAATGGTCGGGGTTGGAATTTCCATCGTGCGGCGATTCAAAATGCCGGTTTGGAATGCAGCATTCAACGCGGCGCGAATGGTTGATATAAAATAGTCCGACACGGCGATGCTATCATTGGGGACGACTTTTTGGTCATCCATATTGAGGAAATACAGCCACTCAGTGGATTTCAGGTCGGCCAGACCAAGAAGCGCGAGGTCTTTGCGTTTCAGCTCGATTCGCAAGCTGTCTTCACGCAATAATTGGGTGAAATTTTTCAGACTGTCCGGATTCGATTGGATCAGACTAGACTTTAATTCCTGGTTATATGCATCCTGAAGCTCCCGGAAAGATCGCAACTCATTACCAATCCTGGTGATCATGGAATCAACGGTATCTTTCACACCGGTATGCCATTCAAAAACATAGGGCACCGCGTTGACCCGGTCGCTCCGGTCGCGATCCAGTTCCGGCCCAGTCTTTAAGATGTCAAAATCAAAAGGAGCAATAATGGGTTCGGTGGTAATTTGATCAACCTGATAATGAAACTGGAATACGCGTCCTTTTGGGAAAAAAATGGCGGTGGACACCAACAGAACAGCAATGACAATCACCCGGGTAATGTTTAGCCATACCCGGCGACGCACCGCGTTATTTTCAGTTTCAGATAGTTTGGTGGCGATGAATTTAGCGGCCATAATTACTCTTAGCGGTCCTTATAGAGTCCCTTGCGAATGATGAGCTTTTGTACCTCAGACGTACCCTCACCGATTGTGAGTATTTTAGCGTCTCTGAAGTATCGTTCAACTGGAAATTCTTTGATATAGCCATAGCCACCATGAATTTGAACGGCAGTCTGCGTGGCTTTCACGGCTACTTCAGTTGCGAACAATTTGGCCATTGCCGCAGCCTGGGTTGTATCTTTACCCTGGTCCTTTAAATAGCTGGCATGGTAAACGAGATGGCGCGCAGCTTCAATTTCAGTGGCGATTTCAGCCAGTGGAAAGCCGACGCCTTCGAAGCGATAAAGCTTTTTCCCGAATGCCTCACGCTCATCAGCGTATTTCACCGCAGCATTTAATGCCGCTTGTGCCAATCCAAGCCCCAATGCTGCCACACTGATGCGCCCGCCCTGCAACGCTTTGGTGAATTGTTTAAAGCCATTGTCAAGAGGACCGAGCAAGGCATCTGCCGGCACACGCATATTTTCAAATGTCAAGGCTCTGGTATCCGACGCGCGCCAGCCCATTTTCTTTTCCGGAGGACCGATGATAAAGCCCGGCGTGCTGGTCTCAACGAGAAATGCCGAAATGCCATTCGTCCCTTTTAATGCCGGATTTGTGACGGCCGTTAGCACACAGGTGCCGGCGTACCCCGCGTTGGTAATGAACATTTTGGAGCCATTGATGACCCATTCCGCCCCGTCCCGCACTGCGGTGGTTTTGGTTCCGGCAGCGTCTGAACCGGCGCCCGGTTCCGTTAACCCAAAACACCCCAGAAATTCGCCAGCGGTGAGTCGTGGCAGGTATTTTTCCTTCTGTGCATCGCTCCCAAACAGGAATATGGGATAGCTGCCCAGTGAAATGTGAGCGGCCACGGTGATCGCCACTGATGAATCAACTTTGGCAAGTTCCTCAATAGCCAACGTATAGGCCAGGGTATCCATTTCCGCGCCGCCGTATTGTTCCGGGAACGGGATGCCCAGTAATCCCAGCTCAGCCAGTTTGGGGATGAGCTCCTTGGGAAAACGCTCGTTTTGGTCTATCTCTGCTGCAATGGGAGCTACTTCATTTTTAGCAAAATCCCGCACCATTTCTTGCAGCATCCTGTGTTCGTCACGAAAATATAAATCCATATTCGTCATTCTTCCTTAGTCCAACTCCCGGATAGGAGGAAATTCAATAAGCCTTTACCATTTTAAAACAACCGCGCCCCAGGTAAACCCCGATCCAAATGAAGCCAGAACAAGGGTGTCACCAATCGTAAACCGACCCGCTTTAAATGCCTCATAGAGCGCGATGGGAATTGAGGCGGAAGTGGTGTTACCGTATTTTTGAATATTTGAAAAAACGACATCGTGCATGGGCAATTCCAGACGTTTTGCCACCGCCTCGGAGATCCGCAGGTTGGCCTGATGTGTCACTACCAATTTGACCTCCGACTTGTCCATGTGCAGCGCTTCCAACGCCTCATTAATCACCGCTGGAAAATTGGTCACCGCATGTTTGAAGACATTACGGCCATTCATGGTAATTTTATGTTTATTCTGATCCAAAATCTCTTTTGTCAACCACGGATTATCCCGCGTGGACGGCGCTTCAATCATCAGATCTCTGGCATAGCGGCCATCCGCGTGAAGTTTCGAAGTCAAAATGCCACGATTGGGGTCATCTGTTGCCCGAATGACAACAGCGCCAGCACCGTCTCCGAACAAAACGGCGGTATCACGCCCTTCCGTCCGCAAGTCCAGCGCTACCGTTTGGACCTCTGCTGCGACGAACAGAATATTCCGGTAGATCCCCGATTCAATGAAGCCCCGGGCAACCGCAAGTCCGTAAATGAAACCGGAGCACTGCACGCGAATGTCCAGGGCTGGCGTGCCGGGAATTCCCAGGTATTCGTTCAAAATGCAACCACCACCGGGAATCATATAATCACTGGCGACGGTTGAAAACATAATCAGATCAATATCTTCGGCCTTCAATCCCGCCATTTCCAGCGCTTCTTTGGCTGCTGGTAACGCCAGGTCTGACGGACCTTCACCGGGTTTTGCATAATGCCGTTCTTTGATGCCGGAACGCTCGGTAATCCATTCGTCGGTCGTGTCCATCATTTTTTCGAGATCGGCATTGGTGACGATTCGTTCAGGAACATGCATGCCGATTCCGGCGATATAAGCTCTCATAAATTACCCCTCGTTAGTCTGCCAGTTTCAAATCTTTAACTTCCAACTGTATGGTCCGACGTCCCTGCCATTCATTTTCAGTGATAACATACGCAATGTCGATGGGTTTATTGGAAATGAGATTTTCATAATGTTCACCCATACCAAAGCCAATGGCATCCAGCGTCTGCCGACCCTGACGAACTTTAAATTTCAAATGGTTTGCGCCTACAATTCGCGGAAAACCAATGGCACTGACACTGCGGGATGCAAACAGCGGACGCATGTTCCCCGGTCCAAAGGGACCCAACCGCCGGAGTGTCGCGATTAATTGACTATTAATATCGTCGAACTCAATTGCCTCTTCCACGATGAGTCGCGGATTCATCATCTCCGGTGTAATCGTTTTCTGCGTAATCTCCAAAAACCGTCGCTCGAATTCATCCAAATTTTCAGGTTTGATGGTCAATCCGGCTGCCATGGGATGACCTCCGAAATTTTCGAATAAATCTTCGCAGGTAGCAATGGCTTCGTAAAGATCGAATCCTTCCAAACTGCGAGCCGAACCTTTGCCGATCCCGTCATTGATGGCAATGACAATTACCGGCACCCAATAGCGTTCTTTTAGCTTGGATGCGACAATACCAATTACGCCATGATGCCAACCGTCATGATAGACAACGAGCCCATGCTTTTCACGCGGGTCGTAGCGTGAATTAGAGATGCGAATTGCTTCGTCCACAATCCCGGCTTCGATCACCTTGCGATTATCATTTTCGTCTTCCATCACACCGGCTACTGCCATGGCTTCATCGTAAAATCGTGCCGTAAGAAGTCGGACAGCCCGGGTCGCCTCGCCCAATCGTCCCACGGCATTAATCCTGGGACCCAATCCAAAAACGATGTCTGATGAGGTCAGGTGAGATTTCCCGGAGAGTTTGGATGTCTCTTTCAGTGCCCGGATGCCTGGTTTTGTCCCCTCTTCGATCAATACCAGACCCCGGGACAGAATGATTCGGTTTTCACCGGTAACCGGTACCAGGTCAGCCGCAGTTCCGATGGCGATCAGGTCTAAATTTTGTTCAGCGAGATGGGGTGACACCTTCAAAGCAGTCGTCAGGGCTTGAGTCAACTTAAATGCAACGCCGGCTCCGCATAATCCTTTAAATGGATACGCACAACCGGGCTGTTTAGGATTAAGAATTGCCAACGCATCAGGTAATTTCGCTCCGGCAATATGGTGATCCGTGATGATGACATTAATGCCCTTGGTTTTGGCGTAATCTGTCTGTTTGTTCGCTGTGATGCCACAATCGCAGGTGATAATGAGGTCGCTACCGATACTCTCGGCGTAATCAATGCCTTTCAGGCTGACGCCATAACCCTCGACCTCACGGTCCGGGATGTAATAGGTGACTTTTGCACCTACTTCCTGCAGAAACAGGGTCAGCGTAGAGGCGGCAGTGGTGCCATCCACATCGTAATCGCCGAAAATTAAAATAGGGGTGTGATTTTCAATTCGTGTAAGGATTGCATTAACAGCCGTTTGCATGCCTTTCATGAGGAAAGGGTCGTGCATGGAATCAACAGATGGATTGAAAAAATCCTGTGTTTGAGTAAGAGTGCGCAGATCCCTGCGCCACAGCAGACCTGCGACGACGGGAGTCACCCGAAGCTGCAGTGCCAGTTGCTCAATTTCCAGTCGATCCGCGTTTTGTATAAGCCAGATTTTTTCCATAATTTCCGAGGGGTTAGTATAAGACGGACTCTTTGTATTCCGAACAGTTGTTTTTTTTGGTGGAGTGCCCAATAAACACAAAAACCCCGCAAAGACGGGGTTTCGATGATTGAAAATAAACGGGATCGAATCTGTAAGCCGAATTCTGTCATATCCGGCGATTGCCGGACGAGGCAGCCATTGCTCTGGATAACACCTTACGATGTCATGCTTGCTTCCTACCCACAAGCTCACTCAGCACGAAGCTGAGATACGGCGGACCACCGTGATGCTTGCTGCTTGGAATTGCTCCGGGCGGGGTTTGCCAGGCTGTACTGTTACCAATACACCGGTGGTCTTTTACACCGCCATTTCACCCTTATCCGGCCAGGCCGGACGGTATATTTTCTGTTGCACTTTCCGTCGTCCTGATTTTTCAATCTGGACTCCCTCCGTTCGCGCCGGAGGCACCCTGTCCTGTGGAGTTCGGACTTTCCTCCCCGATCGAAAAATCGACCGGAGCGACTGCCCAATTCGATCCCATTTTCAAAAATCCTGATTCAAAACTGAGGTATCTAAATGCTACCTGAGGGCTTTACCTACAAGCTATTGCTCTCATCATCATTTTTGGAATAAACCAAAATGCGACCGCAGCCTTCGCATTCGATGAATTGATTTCCCTGCTTGATTTCATAGAGCAATTGATCGCTGATTTGCTTATGGCATCCACCGCAGGCACGCCGTTTTACCGGCACAACAGCGAGGCTCCGCACTTCGAGAATCCGCTCATATTTTCGGAGGTAGCGCTTGCTTAACCGACCCGCTATTTCCTCGCGTCGTCCTTCCAACTCCCGCTGAAGCGTGTTGGTGAGGTCGGTTTTGGAGGTGAGCTCTTTGCGACTTTTCGTAAGGGTACCGGTCAGCTCAGATTGTTTTTCAGTAAGCGTTGTGATCTCAGCCTTTAGAAGAACTACTTCATCTGAGATGCTGGTGTGTTGGTCCCTGATCTCCTGAATTTTGGTCTTAATCGTGTCAATCTCATTCGTCAGGGCATCGTACTCGCGATTGGTGGTTACGAGGTAGAGCTGATCCTGGTACTTTGCCAGCTTCGCTTTGTACTCTTCAGAATTACTGGCCAGGCTTTTCAACTCTTTTTCGTCTGAACCAAGTTTGACAGTGGCAGCTTCTAATCGTTCCTCAACTTCAACACCTGCCTGCTCAAGAACTTTCACTTGCTGTGGCAAATTACCCTTTTGGGCTTCAATTGTCGCCAGCTGTGTGTCGATTTCCTGTAGTTGGGCCAGGTTATTGAGAATGTTTTTCATATTGGTGATCTCCTGAAAACTGACAAAAAACAAGAAGTGCACCACAGCGGGTGCACTTCAAATTCAACATTTATTAGTATTTACCTTTGTTCAGTGATTTCCTCGGGTCCAAAATTTTCTTATTCATCTCCCCGTCAATTTTCACGGGCGAAAATATAGACCGAACCACCTCGGTCTGCAATGGTCAAATCTGTATGCCCAAAAAATATCCCAACTTTTCTTTCTGGATTTGGGTCGGGCTCAATTTTTTTAGGGCGCATGTGGGATACCAAGATAGGTATCCACCACCCAGGTCACAGACCAATTGTGACCCAGCCGGTGTCCATCCATACTGACGGGCAGCCGCGTCACATTACTCTTGGGCAAATCAATGACCTGAGGGTCAGTGGCCAACATGCGGAACGCACCATCCTGATCTTTTTGCGTAAGCCATTGAAAATGGTATATATGATCCGCGAAGGGTGGATAGACCAATTTGCCAGCATCATCATAGGTCAGGTCGCATTGATCCATTAGCCGTTTATATCCCGCCAACGGCGAGGCAATGGTGTGAATGACCACCGAAATCGGTACCTGAATAGACCCCGCTGCCATGGTTGCAATGACGCCACCATAGGAATGGGCAAAAAGGACGATCTCCTCTACTTCCGGGTATAGCGAATACAAATACTCAATTCCGTGCGCCAGTCGCTGACCAGCCTCTTCCGGGCAATTCGTCCAATCCCAACGATAGAAATAGGTTAAACCATTGTTATGTGCCAATTGAACCACTGGCGCTACCCACTCGTACCCCTCAGACGCGTAGCCATGAACACCAATCATCAATTGATTCATGGGGAGAACATGATCATCCAAAATCCGGACAAATCCTTCGGGTTGGCTGATCAGAACCTCGCCGGATGCCTTTATACTGGCACCCAGTGGCAGGTCGTTTATCCAGAGTTGGGAAAATTGCCATTCCGTCGGCGCTGACATTTTTGGTACGGCCTGAGGTTTGCCATTCACTTCGACTTGTGAGTGGGTGCACCCGAGTGATACCAGAGCAATTAAAAAAGTAAGTGAAAGGGTTTTCAAACGATTTGTAAATCCATGCTTAATCATTTCGTTCCTTGGTTTTGCATTAATCCTGATGTTGAATTGTATCCAAATGACTCGCCGCCAACCATTGGGTCAACGTGCCATCCATGACCTCGTTATGTGTCACTTGGGTTGGGTAGAGGACGATCCGCCTTTTGGGATCCCAACTTCGTTTATAGTCCATTTTCAGTGAATCCAGCGCTTGATAAAATGCCTGATGTTCAGGAGCCAGGTGCTCGGTATAAATGCTCCGAATGGTCCCGCTATTATTTTGGGCAAATTTCAGGTAATTCTCCTGCAGTCCATAAAAAGCATCGAACAGGAATATCTCTTTGATGTTTTCACTCAGATCGCCGTACTCCAAAACTTTCGCGATAGCACGATAACCACCACTGTGACCCGACAGAATGATGCGTCCCGGAACGGCATCCTGAACACGATCGATCGCCTTGAGCTGCGACAGGATTTCGTTCACAAAAGCAGCGAATCCACCGGCTCGTTCGACCATGCCAGCGTAGGAATCGGGTGCTCGCCAAGGTCCCTGGGCAATCACGAAAATGGCGTTAGTATTGGCGGCTTTTAGTTGTTGCGGGATATGAAAATCGGCCATGGCCTTCACATCATCATTGAACCAACCGTGGAAATGCACTACCATGTCAACTTTTCCATTCGCCTCGTGAAA
>MNWS01000007.1:0-4927 GCA_001872685.1 Fidelibacterota bacterium CG1_02_48_14 | reverse complement strand
TACTGCCGTGCTGTCGGAATAATGCTCATCTGCCGAGTAGAATTTACCATCATATTCATGACCATTTGCCCGCTCAGGATCAGGGAAAAGTCCGTTGTGAAGCCGCAAGCGCAACCATTCGCCGCCGGGGTAGGGATAATAATCCTGGGAAAGTACGGGTTGTTGGTCGAAACCTGAATCGCCGGTAAATTGATTCCATATCATGCGCGAAATTTTAGCAAGCGCGACGGTCGCTTCATTGTTATTGCTCCATGAATGGTCCCGGAACTGGTCGGCGAACAGCGCCACAACGTAGCGCGCTTTGGCGGATTTTACATAGCCCACATCCACCCGAGTTTCTGTCACGCTGCCCGTCTTGTGATAAACGCTGATGTCATCGGCATCCACCGGGAGCAATCGCGGAATGATTTCACCATAGATTTGCCCGCCCAGGACATTGAGCATCTGGTCGCAACCCGCGCTGTCAATGGCTGTTCGGTTGACAATTTGTTCCAGTAAAAGGCCCATATCTTCCGGTGTACTCATCCCAACTCCATGCCGGATCGATTCCGGTGAATCGGTTTTTGTGGACCAACCCATGAGGCGATTGAGTAGGCGTGTGTTTTTTAATCCCAGCGCAGTCATTTTGTCGTTCACCGCTGCCAGCCGTTCAGCATGTGTCTTTCCCAGGGCGTCCAAAACGATGTTGGTGGCGGTGTTGTCCGAGACGATGATCATCAGTCGGGCAGCATCTTCGAGTCTAACCGGGACGGAGCCCGAGTAATATTGTAGAATTCCTGATCCACCTTTTTTAAGCTCATCTGTTAGCAATGCGGTAGCCAGTGGATCAAGTTTGCCCCGGCCGACCTGGTCGTAAAATTCGGTGAGAATCGGTAGCTTGATCGTGCTGGCGGTGGGGAAAACTTCGGTACTGTTGTAGCTGATGATTTCCCCGGTTTCCAGATTCTTGGCGTAAATACCGAACATCCCGCCGGAACCGCGTTCCAGATCCCGGAATTGCTGTTCCAAAGTCCGGGGCGTTTCAGTTACCGGCGTCGTTTTGGGCGAAATTTCAGTTCCGCATCCCAGAAAAACAAAACTGGCGACTAACGATAATCCCATTAAACTGATACCTGTATTACTTCTCATCCGTCGCTCTCTTTTTGCTAACGCAGTGGCTGATGGTTCAGACGATTTTGAAAGACGATCAGCCCCCAGCTCAATCCGGGCACAAAGATATACCATGGATAATGCTGAGGCACGGTCTGATCGATCACCGATTTTCCGGGAATTAAAAACGAAATGATAATGACCAGGGCTGACAATAAAAGCTGCAACCAGTCTTTTGGGAAAATTATTATGTCCCGTCCCTTGAAGTGCTCGTCCAAAATGCTATATCCGGCGTAAATCAGCCCCAGTGACACCACTACCGGCGGCCAGACCGGACCGACCCAGGGGTAGGGCAACAGGAATAAAATATCCCATGTCGCGAAACTCGCGGGCCAATCCAAAAAAAGCTTGAGGAAGAGATAGTAGAAAATGTCCCACACGCCGAATACGATCATGAACACAGCAATTTTGTTGACCAATTTTTTATGGAGCAGTGTGGCCAGCGACCACATGAGTACCAGTGTGGCGAATTCCCGTACAATTTCCACCAGCGCCACATCAAAATCCGTCCAGACGATGGGGAAGTCAAAGCCATTCGGGTAATAAATTTTGCGCAAATAGATCACGACGGCGGCTTCGATCATCCCAAAAGCGATGCCCCAGACCATGAGCCAGGAAAAATGTCGTTTCATCGGGTTGTTTTGCTCCGGAACCAGTTTTTGGGGTTGAGTCGTGCCAAACGGCGCATGGGACCCGTTACGGGAGGTGCGGGTATTTCATCCGCTGGCAGTTCGGCATTTGCCTCTGGTCGTTTGCGGGAGAATTGATTCATGAGCAGATCAATGCCTGACTTTATGCCGTTGGGGATTGCCTGCACCAAAGACTTGGAAGCATGAAAAAACGACATAGCGGTTCGACGACCACCTTCCACCGCCACCACGCCCAGCATTTTAAGGGCTTCCAATGAGGCGTTCCGGCGTTTCGATTTTAGATCAATTTTGGTGATGGAATGGCAATATTCCCGGGACAGAATACCGATTCTCAGTGCCAGAAAAGCATTGGCGGTGCCTTCCAGTATACTGTCCTGGATAAGTACGGCAACATTGTTAAATACGGGTAATGCCCCGGCCAACGACGAAGATAACACGGGAGCGATCTGGGCATCGAAATCAAGATCATCAATCTCGGTAGCCAGAAACACGGCGATTAACACATTTTTGTACAGTCTGAACAGATCACGCAGACCCGGACGATTGTAATAGATTTCGGCGATGGAATAGATCATCCGCAGATTGGTTGCCAGAACCACGAAAGCGTCCAGTCGTCCCGATTGACTGATGGCGGTGGTGAGAAAAATTTGCATCGCGCGATCTTTGATTTCCTTGTCAGCCTGCTGTTTCAGCGTGATTAATGCGGTTTCCAGTGAAAAATTTTCCCCTGACACCCGGGGATTGGTGCGCAGTCGTTTTTCCAGTTTCGCCAGATACATGGGTGTAATAGTTCCGGGTCTGGGCAATGAAGGTGGTAAACGAAAGATCAGGAGGATGGGATAAAAGATCAAACCGCCCAGCAGCAGAATCAGAACTGCCAGCACGGAATAGCCGGCGACGGGACCGGCGCGAAATCCCAATTCCACCAGTCGGCTGATTTCAGCAATTAATATGATCAATCCGCTGATGCCCACCAGCAGTGCCAGGTATTTCAGGATTGATTTAAGGGATTGGAGCGCCATGGTGGTTGGAATTTAATGTGGCAAACGGGTTTACAAAGGGGAAGGATGGATTGGTTTTTGGAATCAGTCAATTTGGGTATGGTTAACATCCTGGTCATGCTGAACTTGTTTCAGCATCTCGCTTCGTACAATAGACCCTGAAACGAGTTCAGGGTGACGGTTTTAGTTCGCTGTTGTCTGCCGACCACGTCATGCTGAACTTGTTTCAGCATCTCGCTTCGTACAATAAATAGACCCTGAAACGAGTTCAGGGTGACCGACCATTTGCGTTGCGGCTGTATTCTTGGATTTCTTTTTCAGTGAACCAACCGACTGATAAATCCTTAAGGTCAGGGTTTTCTGCATTAATTAAAGTCCATTTCCATTCCCGATGCCACGCTTTGAGCTGTTTTTCACGACGAATGGCGTTTTCCATTCCTTCAACAGGTTCATAGTAGAGGAGGTCCGTAAGATGGTAATGGGTCGTGAATTTTGAACCTGTGCTGCTCTTATGTTCCAGAATTCGACGTTCCAGGTTGCTCGTGACACCGATATAAAGGGTGGATCGGCTGTGGTTGGACATGATATAGACATAACCCTGTTTCATGTGATTAACCCTTTTCTGTTACGCTGAACATGTTGATCATGCTGAACTTGTTTCAGCATCTCGCATTGATCAATACAGAACGAAAGACCCTGAAACAAGTTCAGGGTGACGGTTTTAGTTCGCTGTTGTCTGCCGGCCACGTCATGCTGAACTTGTTTCAGCATCTCGCTTTGATCTGTAAAGTATAAAAGACCCTGAAACGAAATCAGGGTGACGGTTTTAGTTCGCTGTTGTCTGCCGACCACGTCATGCTGAACTTGTTTCAGCATCTCGCTTTGTTCTGTATAGTATAAAAGACCCTGAAACGAAATCCGACCGATGGGCCATCCACCATCATCTACCAAAATCAATCTCAATATCATATCTCTCCAGCAATCCGGAAAGTCCGGATGCGGAAAATTTCGCACCGGCGATACGGTTAATCTCTGGGTGAATCGAATAATTTATCGCCGAGCGAAAATCAGCCTGCGCCAGATTGGTGTGCTCGAAAATAGCACCCCCCATATCGCAATTTTCAAATACGGCACCACTCAGATCGCATTCTGTAAAATCTGTTCCGTGCAGCCGAAGGCTCTTGAAGATCATTTTTTTGAGGGACAGTTTGTAGAATGAGGCATCATCCAATAAGCAGGACTCAAAATCCACTTCAAAACCAAAATTATTACAATCGTCAAAACGCAGACCGAGTAATTTGCAATTTTTGAAATGACACTCACGCAAAGCCGTGTTGGTAAGATTCGCCAGACTCAGGTCGCAGTTTTCAAACACACACGCGATGAATTTCGCATCGGTGATATTGACACGGGCAAAATTGCAGCCTTGGAAATGACACGTGTCGAATTCCGCCCCGATAACCGTCTGTTCAGCGAAATCAATTTGGGTGAAGGTTTGGTCGGTGTGGAGCATTGATCTTTAGGATTTAACTAAGGGAGGAAAAGTGGGGATTAGATGTTGAGGGCTGTGCAAAATCCTTGATTTATTCCACCCATAAATCTGAGTAGACACAACGGGATTTCAGATACTATTTCAACGCCTCTAATTCCTTCTTCAGATAGCCCTGTAGCTGTTCTGTTGTGGGTAATTGTAACAGATATTGCTGAACAAACAAATTTTTATCCATACCGGCTGTGGCGTATTTCACCAGGGTTTGATCTTTTTCTGCGACCAATAAAATACCAACCGGTGGATTATCTGTTTTCTCGCTGATTTCCGCCGTGAAATAATTCAAATAGGTAATGACGCTCCCCGTCACAAGCGGCGGGGTATCAATCGGTGTGGTTGAAATTTATTCGTATCGCCCCCAGGGGCGGGGAGTATTACCCATGAGATCCCGAATAGCTTCGCTTTCGGGATTAGTTCGACTGTATAATTTCATTTCGCTTTGCTTCTGAAATTATAGTCTCACTGAATTTAACTGGCCGATGTCTCCATGTTCAAATGCGCCAAGTTTCAACTCCAGAATCACGTGACACTTCAAAATACGATGGTAGAACAGCAGGTCTAAAAAATAGTAATGATCA
>MNWS01000092.1 GCA_001872685.1 Fidelibacterota bacterium CG1_02_48_14 | reverse complement strand
TGATTTTGTTGGCTGGAAGCATTTGCCTGGCTTTGCATTAAATCTAAGGGGTAGCGATTTATTTGCCCGGGGCTGAGCATCTCAGGGTTCTGTCTGGAAAAATGATTCAGAAAATCTTTGAAGCAGGCCGTGTAAATTCTGATTGTATTGGGGCTATAACGTCCAGGAATTAATCTGTCATGGTATCTTTCGACATAATCCAAATTAAAATCTCCTTCTTACCACACCACCAAATTCAAACGAACGGCGGGAAGATAGATGCCCGGGATTTGTAATTCAAGGGTTTATTGAGTAGGCGTCAGCCGGGACCTGAAAATGGACCCCGGCAACAATAACAATAGCAGGTAAAGGATGGCGGTTTGCTGGCAGAAAGGGATTAGCCCATCAGTGTGAATCCAGTCAACGATCACTCATGCGGTTGTTAGAACACCGATTTGATACCAGTAGAAGAAAGCTTCCGGATTGGATTTTTTTAATTTATTGAGTTTCGTATTCATGGGCGCAGTCATCGTCCAGTCTTTCATTTCCAGTGCATTGCTGAATTTTTCGACGACATTTGCATCATGCCTGATTAAGGTAGCAAGGTATGCTGCTCTTGAAGCATGGATGATGGCTTTTTCCATGTGATAACTTTCTGTAAAGATGAAACTGCCAATTCTTCGAATGCCCAATTGAAGCTGTTCAAAATTCCCTTTACCGTCAGTTCCTCTGCTTACAATACAAAGGGATGTTTGATAAATATCGTCCAATACATCATTTGCTGTAAGCTCATCCAGGTTCCTGTAGGCCAGTTCTGTTGTGGCAAAGCGATAAAAGGTCGTTTTTATGATGCTAATATCTTTCACTCTGTCAAGCAAGTTCCCAATATCATAGAGCTGTTTGATGATTTCCATACTCATGCTGTCTTCTTTTTTGAAGTATGGAATGCCGGTCGTGTTGGGGGCAAAAGCGGTGAGTTTATCACCCAATAAATCTTCCAGACAAGGCACATCCACCGATAATGGCATTTCTTTTATGGGAACGAAAACGGACTGAATAGGAAGTTGTACTATTTTGGAATAGTTCACTTCTTCAAATAAAATATCCAACAGTACATATTCTTCTTCCATTCTGGATTTGTGATAGGGGATGTAGAAAAATTTGTAATGCTCTTTTTTGATTTTTGTTAAAGTGCTTCTATTCTGTATTTCTTTCCTAACAAACCCTTGATCTTTAGCCACTTCATTTAAAATATCTTCAAGATTTTTATGCGTTTGAGGTAAAATTATATCAATATCTATGGATAATCGTTTTGTCGAAGACAAATGAAGCATTAACGCTGTGCCTCCTTTAAAAACAAAAGGAAGTTTCTGTTTTACAAGCCCTTCTAAAAGCAATAATGCACGAATAACCTTTTCAACAAGAATTTTGTCAGCCTTGCGATTTTCTTTAGAAACGCTGTTTATCCAGTCAATCGATATTTCTTGTTGGTTTATCATAAACTATATATTGGCAGCCATTTAAATATGCTGCCGTAAATTTGTTATTGAATTTATATATTCCTTGAAACTTTCTTTTTTCCTTCTTCGGTCAGCATATCTAAACATCCGACTCTCATTGATGGTGTACTTGGAAAAGGCTTCCTTAAATATTGTTCGCATTTCTGCTCCTTGCTGAGCTGAGAAAATCACATCATCGCAAAATATATCAACTAATATTTTTTCTAATGAAGGTGTATTTATTCCCTTGATGTTTTGAATAGGCGCTTCGGTAACTAAGGATTTTACAATTATCGATTCTTTATTAGTAGGCAGATACTTGTCTAGCAGATCAATGGTTGCATCAATGAATACCGAATAATTGGCTGCTTTAAGAAAGTAAAAAACTGACTGAGTTGCTTCTTTCTCAACCTCCACTAAAACGTAAGAACTACCGGCTTGATGCAGCATAAATTCATTGATGGCTGATGTATGCCAAATACAAATTTTTAAATATGGAAATTCTTTTTTAAGCTTAGAATAAATGGTCTTCAGCTTGTTGGGTAATTCCGAGATGTAATTTTTCCCTTCACCGGTTTTAAATTTCCCCCTGCCAATTCTATTTAGAATCCCCATTTGAGCCAAAGCGTATATTCTCCAATTAATAGTGGTTTGTTTTAAGTCAGGCTCATACGCTCTGTAAAAAACAGAAATATCAATTGTTTTAACGCTCTCCTCGTCCTTGAAGCGTTCTCTTAATTCGTTAATATGTAGCTTGTTGGTTGCGATAATCTGTTCTGCTTTTGACAAATATATGAAACTATATTACGGCAGCAAAGTAAATATAATGCCGATAATTAGATTGCTTGATTACCTATCAAACTAAAGTGAATGGTGGTTATCTTAATTTTCCAGATAATAAGCACAATCATTTGTTTTGCCTGGTCGCTGAACAGGACCAGGACGAAGAAAAATGGTCTGTAAAATTAACTAAAGCTCATGCTGATGCGAACCTCGATCAAACAGCGCTTCCCAGTTTTTCAGGGCATCTTCAGCCGCCAATTGGCTGGCCTCTTTTTTACTGCGACCTTCACCAAAACCTACCACGTCACCATTCACCACCACCTGCATGATGTAGTTGGGCTCATGATCCGGTCCGGTGGTTTTGGTAATCTCGTATTCCGGCGTTCCCAGATTGTCACGCTGGCAGCGCTCAATGAGCTGACCTTTGAAGTTGAACGATTGCAGTTCGTCAATGTAGGTGGGGTGGTCGGTGATCACAAACCGCTGGATGAATTGGGTTGCTGCCGCCAGACCACCGTCCATATAAATCGCGGCGATGAGTGATTCCATGACATCAGCCAAAATGGAATTGGACGTGATGACCTGGGTGCTATTGGAAACCGATTTGGCAGTGAGTATCCATTTCCCGATCTGCAAATCCTTACCGCGATCAGCGAGGTGAAGTGTGTTCACCAGCATGGTGCGGAATTTTGTCAGTGTCCCTTCATTCAGATCCGCATGTTTCTGGAATAAATAGGAGGAAACGACCAGTTCCAGGACCGCATCGCCCAGAAATTCCAGGCGTTCATAGGAATAGGCCCGTTCCTGAGAGGCAGCATAGCTGGTGTGGGTGAGGGCTTTTTCCAGAAGGAAAAGATCGGAAAATTGGTAACCGATAGCGGTTTGAAGTTCGGGTGCGGATCGGAGCAGGTCGGGATTAGCCGGTGGGGAGTGTGGAGCGGCAGAAAGCACAGGTGTTGGTCGCTTGTTTCGAAACCAATCCAGCCAGCCCATTACAGCATCCTTCTGTCCTGCAGTTATTTATTCCAGAAAGGCTTTGGCAGCCAGAACCGCGTTGTGTCCGCCAAATCCAAATGAATTACTAATGGCAGCCTGAACCGGTCGGCTGACGGCCTTATTTACCGTATAGTCCAGATCGCATTCCGGATCGGGTGTCTCATAATTGATCGTTGGCGGGATCATTCCCGTCTGGATCGTTTTCACCACTGCGATGAGTTCCACACCACCGGATGCGCCCAGCAGATGGCCGGTCATGCTCTTGGTTGAGCTGATTGCCAGTTTCCGGGCGTGATCACCAAATACTTGCTTAATGGCCTTGGTCTCGGTTTTATCGTTGAATGCCGTGGATGTCCCATGAGCATTAATATAATCAATATCCGTGGTGGTCATCTTCGCATCTGCCAGAGCTTGCTGAATGGCTATGATAGCGCCAATGCCGTCCGGAGCGGGTGTCGTAATATGGTGAGCGTCAGCCGATTGGCCAAAACCAGCGAGTTCCGCGAGAATGGTTGCGCCGCGCTTTTGGGCGTGCTCCAGACTTTCCAGCACAAAAATACCGGCGCCTTCGCCTATGACAAAGCCGTCACGATTCAGGTCAAACGGTCTGGAGGCGTGGGCGGGATCATCATTACGGGTTGAGAGCGCCTTCATGTTGGCGAAACCGTTGAGCGCCATGGGTGTCAGCGTGGCATCGGCAGCACCGACGATCATGACATCCGCATCGCCGTATCGAATGGTTTTCAAACCAACCCCGATGGCGTGATTCGCTGTGGCACAGGCTGACGAAACGGAGAAATTGGGTCCGTGAAAACCCCATTTAATGGCGATATATCCGGCTGCAATATCCGGGATCAACATGGGTATGAAAAAAGGTGAGACCCGGCGATGTCCTTTGAGGAGTAATGCCGCGTGTTGCTCTTCAAAAACATGTAACCCGCCAATGCCTGAGCCTACAATGACACCCACCCGATGTGGGTCGGGATTATCCTGGGTGAAACCACTCTGGGTGATGGCCTGATTGGCGGCGTGTAATGCGTAAACGCAATATGGATCCATCCGGCGAGCATCTTTGCTGTCAACGAGATCATCAATCGTAACCGGATCAGCCTGGCCGGCAATGGTCACCGGATAGCCGGCGGTGACCCATTCAGGAATTGTCTTGATGCCATTCTTGCCCTGGATCAGAGCGTTCCAGAACGTGGTGACATCATTTCCTAACGGTGAAATTACCCCCATGCCTGTAATCACAACGCGCTTTGGCATGTGAATGACTCCTTCTGACCTTATCCTGGATTTGAGTGAATTTTTGAATTACTACTGCAACACACCACTAAGCCTCTGTTCAAGCGCGGTTTAATGGTGTGTTGCGTAATGTTTATTGGGATTGCGAAAAATCGGTTAGTTGGTCTTCGCGTCAATGTAGGTAACGGCGGCACCCACGGTCGTAATCGTTTCAGCGTCTTCATCTGGAATCTCAATGTCAAACACTTCTTCGAATTGCATGATCAATTCAACAGTATCGAGCGAATCAGCGCCCAGATCATCAATAAATGATGCTTCCAATGTAACCTTTTCAGCGTCAACACCCAGTTTGTCAACAATGACATCCCGTACTTTTTCGAATGTAGCCATTTGCTTGTTTCCTCCTTCGTAGTTGCCAAGCACTATCTTCAGCCTGCCGGAGTTGAACCTTACCTAAAACCCCTCCCGGCAAGTAAAAATATCAAGTTGAGAAAAATGCCCAACGCACAAATATCGCTGGAACTCACAGAATTGCAAGCAGCGAATGCTGCCCTGGCGGAACCCTTTTTTTGTCAAACGCACCCAACTTAGGTGTGTGGATTAACATTAACCCTGCATCACCAAACCGCCGTCCACATTATAAACCTGACCGGTGATGTAACTTGCCAGGTCAGATGCCAGGAACAGGACCAGATTAGCGACGTCCGTGGTTTCACCAATGCGTCCCAGGGGAATCTGATCCATCAGTCTTTTTTTCGCCTCGTCATTCAGGTTGGCCGTCATTTCTGTGGTGATGTACCCCGGCGCAACGGCATTGACCGTAATATTCCGGGAGGCGATTTCCCGCGCCAAAGATTTCGTGAATCCGATAATCCCCGCCTTGCTGGCGGCGTAATTGGTCTGACCGGGATTGCCCATCTGACCCACCACCGAGGTGATATTAATGATTCGACCACCACGCGCTTTGAGCATGGGACGAATCGCGGCCTGGGAGACATTAAAAATACTTTTCAGATTGACCGCCATAACCGTATCCCAATCGGATTCTTTCATGCGCATGATGAGGTTGTCACGGGCGATTCCGGCATTATTCACCACGATGTTAATTTCGCCCCAGGTGTCGATGGTTTTTTGCACCAGTTGTTGCGCAGAAGCCGTGTCGGCAACATCCGCAGCGAATCCGCTCACGGTGTAGCCCAAAGCCTGAAACTCAGTAACGACGCGGTCACAATCTGCGGCATTGCGACTGGAGATCATCACCTTCGCGCCTGCTTTTGCAAGGGTTTCAGCGATTGCATGTCCGATACCACGGGATGATCCGGTGACGATGGCGACTTTTCC
>MNWS01000037.1 GCA_001872685.1 Fidelibacterota bacterium CG1_02_48_14 | reverse complement strand
TGCTTCCGTCAGTAGACGGACAAGCTCCCTCAAAAAGGGGAGAATTCATCCAGCAGCTGTTCTAGCCAACGAATGATACTATGGTCAGCGCCTGGAAAACAATCTCGTGGCTCCTGCTCGTACTCGTACTCGTTCTCGGTTTCTTGCTCTCTCCTCTTTCTTCATGCTCCCAAAACCCACCCCTCTTTTATTCTTCCGTCAGTTGCCGGACAGGCACCCTGTCAGGGGAGAAAGGCTGACGGGGACTTAGTGTTAAGAAATTATTCTCTGTGCTTCTCTGCGCCTGCTTCGTGGAGCTTCGTTATTCGAATTTGGTAATTCGACATTGGATAGAAATTCACCCGGCATTTTTTTCTTACTCTCACTCTTTCTTCTTTCTTCTTTCTCTGAATAAACAAACGGGCCGCTTATCACGACCCGTTTTCAATATATCATCTGTATTTCGTTAAATTACGGCATGTCGAACTTCACATCCGGATGACGGATGGTGAGCACCGGGCACGGTGCCTTGCGGATCACTTTTTCAGCCGTACTGCCATAAATCGCATGACTCAGGCCGCTCAGTCCGTGGGTCGGAATGACGATGAGATCAACGCTGTTTTCTTTAGCGTAGGTCACGATCTCCCGCCAGGGTTTTCCGAATAACAGAACCACATCGGTCGTAACGTTATCAGGAATACTCTCCTCAACAACTTTCTTCAGTGAATCTTCGGCGTAGGTGTTGACCTGTTTTTCTATATCCGGGTAATTGTAGGTACCCCAGGCGAAATCCACCGGCGTCACGATCGGCTCAATGACATGGACCAATGTCAGCTGAGCATGATATTTCAACGCCATGTCAACCGCGTAGGGCAATGCAAATTGAGAAGATTCAGAGAAATCCGTCGGAAAAATTATTTTCTTGAAATCCATCACCAGAACCTCCTTCGCCGACTGTCAGGTCAACAATTTTGGGTAATTGCTCAGGCGATCCGTTTCAGGGACGCTGCCACTTCTAACCCTTTGTTGAATGCCTGCATGTTAATATCCAGCAGATGTTTTTTCTTAAAAATCTGCGGTAATGTACGTCGTACGATATTTTCATCAAGGAATTCTGACACGCCGGTAATCACACCCAGCATCACCACATTTGCCGTTTTGGTGTTACCCAATTGATTTGCAATTTCGGTGGCAGGTACGGGGTAGCGGATGATGTCGGTCCGGGATGGCGTAATATCCATGAGGGAGTTATCCCAAAATATCTTGCCGCCGGGGATGACCTCTTTTTCGAACTTCTCAAGCGATGGCCGGTTGGTGGCAACCAGTATCGTCGGATGAACCACGAGGGGTGAACCGATGGGACGATTGGCCAATTTCACATGACAATGAGCCGTTCCGCCACGCATTTCCGGACCGTAGGAGGGAATCCAACTGACATTCAATCCTTCCCGCATTCCAAATTCGCTCAGCCAAACACCCAGTGATAAAACCCCCTGACCACCAAAGCCGGAAATTTTAATCTCCTCGTTAACAGTATCCGGGATGACGAATTTTGGCTGGTCAGCATCAGCTTCTGGCAGGTTAATCGCTTTGCCGATTCTATCGGTGGGGAGTAAATGATGATCAAGATTCAACGGCTCCACATCACCGGAAATATCCTTCAGAACGCCGAGGGGAAAATGTTGAGCCAGTGTGGTTTTAATCCATTCCTCAGCTTGCGGTGCGGTCATTTTCCAGCCGGTTGGGCAGGTTGACAGGACTTCCACAAATGAAAATCCCTTCTTTTCCACCTGGTTTTTAATGGCTTTACGAACAGCCCGTCGCGTATTGCTGATGGATTTGGTATCCGCCATCATCACCCGTTCCACATAGACCGGGGCGGTGAGGCTGGCTATAATTTCAGACATTTTAATGGGATAACCTTCATTGGCCACCGTGCGACCGTAAGGCGTGGTTGTCGTTTTCTGGCCAATGAGGGTCGTGGGTGCCATTTGACCACCGGTCATACCGTAAATGGCGTTATTCACAAAGAAAACTGAAATCGCCTCACCGCGGTTGGCGGCATGGAGAATTTCATTTCCGCCAATGGCTGCCAGGTCACCATCTCCCTGATAACTAATGACGATAGATTCCGGCAGTGAGCGCTTCACACCCGTTGCAACGGCGGGTGCGCGGCCGTGAGCTGCCTGTAAATTCCCTGCGGAGAAGTAGTAGTAAGCAAACACACTACACCCTACCGGGCTGATGATAATGGCATTGTCCTTCACACCAAAATCGGTCAAAGCTTCAGCGATGAGCTTGTGCAGAATACCATGTCCGCAACCGGGACAATAGTGCGTCGTATCTTTATCAGTTCCGGGTCTGCGGTCGTAGACATCGTAGAAACCCTCAGATTTACTTAATATTTTTGTGCTCATAGCTCCCTCATCTGCTTTTTCACCTGATCGACCAACTCCTGAATCGTCGGGACATTTCCGCCCATCCGACCATAGAATTTTACCGGTTTTTTTCCGTTCACTGCCAGGCGAACATCTTCTACCATCTGACCATTATTTAACTCAAAGACTGAAAAGAATTTCACCCGTTCATTGGCAGCATATTTCTCAATCGGTAGTGTCGGGAATGGCATGAGGGTGATGGGACGCAGCATGCCAACTTTAACCCCATCCTCACGCAGGGTATCAACGGCACTCTGGACGAGTCGCGAGACAATTCCAAATGCCACGAGAATGTACTCGGCGTCTTCTAACTCATATTCCTGGAATCGCACCTCGGTCTGACTGATGATGGCATATTTCTGCTGCAATTTGCGATTGTGGCGTTCCAGATCGTCCGGGTCCAGTTCGATGGAGCTGATGAGGTTACGTTTATCACCCACCGTGCCGCGAATCGCCCATTTTTTCTCAGGAAATTCTGTCACCGGCTTCGGGAAAACGACTGGTTCCATCATCTGGCCAATAAAGCCATCCGCCAGGACAACTGCCGGATTACGATATTTATCGGATAGTTCAAATGCCAGCATGGTGAGATCGCACATTTCCTGAGCGGAGTTCGGCGCGAGGACGATATTTTTATAATTGCCGTGACCGCCACCTTTGACCATCTGATGATAATCACTCTGTTCCGGTGCGATATTTCCCAAACCGGGACCACCACGCATCACATCCACGATCACGCAGGGCAATTCAGCACCGGCGATGTAGGAAATACCTTCCTGTTTCAGGCTGATGCCGGGACTGGAGGATGCCGTCATGACCCGTTGACCCGTACCCGAAGCGCCGTATACCATGTTGATGGCGGCGATCTCAGATTCTGCCTGTAGAAAAGTCCCGCCCACCAATGGCATGTACAGTGCGGCCGCCTGAGCAATCTCACTAGCCGGTGTGATGGGGTAACCATAATATGCCCGACAGCCTGCCAGGATCGCGCCCTTGACGATGGCTTCGTTGCCTTTAATTAATTGTCGTTCCATGCCATTACTCCGCGAATTTCAGGTTGAGAAAATTACTGAGCGCAATAATCTCCCCTGTTGCTTCAATTACTGCCAGCCCCTTGATGGGATCTTTAAGTGTCAAAGATGTCACTCCCTCCCCATTTGGGTTGAGATATTTGTGACGACTCTCTTCCCAATTTTTGAAAACGGTCAGCGCGCCGGGTTCGGGACAGGCGTAAAAACAGACGCCACAACCGGTGCAACCATCACCATCGTATTCAGATGGGTTATATCCATGTGTATTGAAATGCTGGGCCAGATGGAGCACATCCACCGGGCAAGCCGTTACACACAAATCGCAGCCTTTACATTCTTCTTCGTTGACTGCGACAAATCCTCGTGCATTCGCCATTAGTTCGACTCCTTTTTATAACAATCCGGCAGCAATTGCCTGCTCCTGTAAACTTTCCTGAAAATTTGGATGAGCGATGTCAATCAACGACTTCGCCCGGGCACGGATACTCTTCCCGTGGAGATAGGCAATTCCATATTCCGTAACAACATAGTGAACATCACCTCGACTGGTCGTGACTGCAGCGCCTGGCTTCAGATCCAACACAATACGCGATTGTGTGTCCCTTTTGGCCGTAGATGGCAGGGCGATGATGGGTTTGCCACCTTTGCTGCGTGCTGCACCTCGTATGAAATCAACCTGACCACCGATACCTGAATAATTTTTTCGCCCCATGGAATCGGAGCAGATCTGACCCGTTAGATCGATCTCGATGGCGGAATTAATCGCCACCATTTTATCATTCCGGGCAATGATAAAGGGATCATTCACATAATCAGACGGGTGAAATTCGATGAAGGGATTTTCCTCGATGAAATCGTAAACATGCCGGGTTCCCAAAACGAAACTGGCGATGATTTTCCCAGGATGCAGTGTCTTTCTTTCGCCATTGATAATGCCCATTTCGGCCAATTCTACCACACCATCACTGAACATTTCCGTATGGATTCCAAGATCGCGTTTGTCTTTGAGATAATAAAGTGTCGCATCCGGAATCCCGCCGATACCCATCTGTAGCGTTGAGCCATCCTCAATCAAACTCGCGATGTACCTGCCCATCTGCATGTGGCGTTCAGATAAATCTATCCGGGGCAACTCAATCAATTCAAAGTCTGCCTCCACCACATGGGTGAGTTTTGAGATATGGATAAAATTGTCACCATGCACCCGGGGCATTTTGTGATTCACCAGCGCAATGACGCGTTTGGCTACTTTTGTGGCGGCCATGGTTACATCCACGCCGACACCAAATGAACAAAAACCGTGTTCGTCCGGCGGACTGACATGAATGAGCGCCACATCAACCGGAATCTGGCCTGTCAGATACAATCCGGGAATTTCAGACAGAAAAATGGGTGTCCAGTCTGCCCGTCCACTGTTGACAGCGTCCCGGACATTAGCACCTGTAAATAACGAGGCTACGCGACAATGAGCTTCCATTCCCGGTTCGGCATAGGGCGCATCCCCGAGAGTCAGGATATGGCTTAATGTCACATCATGCAATGCTTTGACGCGTTCACTGAAGCCTGCCACCAATGGTGTCGGTGTGGCGCATCCGGGGTGGACATAGACATGGTCGTTCGATTGGATGGCTTCCATAGCCTCTTCGATAGTACAAATTTTACTGCGGTACAGATCAATCCAGTTCATGCGAGTTAGCGACTGCTCTTTCTGTCCTTGAAATGTTCAATGAGTTCGGGAATCAAGCAGACGCCGTCCAGCAGGTATGTTCCCCGGCGCAAGTTTGCATTTTGCTCCAATGCCGCTTTCACACCCAATTGTCCAATGGTCCGAAGTTGATCAACCAGAATATTCGCAAGTGCCCTGGAGGCAGTACGATTCACGCCGGCAGTAATATTGGGCACACAATAATGGATAACGCCCTCTTCGATGTAAATGGGATCCGCCAGAGTAGTGGGCCGACTGGTTTCACTGATACCGCCTTCGTCAATTGAAAAGTCGATAAAAATGGATAATGGTTTCATCTGGGCAATCTGTTCCCGTTTCAGGATATTCGGTGTTCGCCGACCGTGAATCAATACTGCCCCGAGGAAGACATCAGCAAATTTTAATGATTTTATAATATTATTCTGATCAGCAAACAGAGTCGTAACATGATTGCCCAGATGACGACGAACTTCCCGCAGTTTATTCAGATCACGGTCCAAAATATGAACCTGAGCGCCCAAACCGGAAAAGGCACAAGCGGCATTAAGGCCGGAGGTCCCCGCACCGAGAATGACCACTGAAGCGGGCGCAACACCTGCGACACCACCCAGTAAAACCCCTTTGCCCATGGGGTCGCGACCCAGATAATTGCCGGCGATGATTGGGGCTAGTTGACCCGCGATTTCGCTCATGGCAGTGAGGATCGGACGGGTGCCGTCATCGCCCTCGATGAGTTCCATTCCAATGACATTCACCTTCTTTTCCAGCAGTCCAAAGTAGACTTCCGGTGATGATACGGTGAGGTGTTGAAAGGAGATAATGGTCTGACCTTCAAGTATGTACTGAAGATTTTTGGCTACCACTGGCAGGATTTTTAAGAGGACATCCGCCCGACCGTAGATCTCTTCGTGACTGAATATGACCTGGACACCCTGGTTTTCGTAATGCTGATCCGTCCAACCACACGCCAAACCGGCCCCGGATTCCAGGTAGACTTTGTGACCCGCCCGAATCAGAACAGCGCTGCCATTGGGGGTAAGTGCGACCCGTTTTTCATTGAGTCGGGTTTCATGTACGATGCCAAAATTCATGTGTGGTCTTTTCCTTACGCGGGCTGACTTTTGAATCTGTGTAACACCGGGAAACTATCAAACAAACAATATGCCAAGGGCAAGTATTTGCCGGGGGCATATAATGGCAAATTGGTTGCGGCAATTGCCGGATTCAGTCCGAAAGATTCGTTAAAAAATCGGATTCAGGGCGCGAAGCTTCCAGTTCATTCTGACATGCTGCAATTTACTGATGGAATTTCAATACGGCCATCCAGTCGCTTGAGCAATTACGACCTTGGAAAATTCTCGGTCAGGCAACACATTTGCCACCTCATGGAAAACCTCCCAAACCTCTTAGAACCTGATCTGCCGGAAGATTTAAAGCAGCATAAAACCCTGTCCTTTCGGGCATTAATGCAGTTCCGAATCCACGACATCATGATTGTGGCCAGTCTGTATGATGCCTTCAAGCTGGAAGAAGGCGGTCACATTACCGAGATGGTATTTATGGAGTACCATCAGTTAAATCTCAATAATCCTCCGCACGTCATTCGTGTTTCAAATGGCGACGAGGCGTTGGCGTATCTTGAGCATAATCGGGTTGATCTGATCATCACAATGGCGCGGCTGGATGATTTGAGCGCTGAGGCATTTGGCTGGCAGGTAAAGGCGAGTTATCCGGAATTGCCTATGATTCTTCTCGCTGCGGATAAACGCAACCTCGAGCCCGAAGGGTATGCCCATTCACCATTCGAATTTGTGTTTGCCTGGGTCGGCTCACCGGCACTCCTGCCCGCCATCATCAAGGTTGTGGAAGATAAACATAATGCGGATCGCGATATTTTGGAAGGTGGCGTTCGAACCATCATTGTGGTTGAGGATTCCCCTCAGTACTACTCCGTTTTTCTCTCCATGATCTACCGTGAAGTCATTCAACATACACAACATTTAATGCGAAACGAATACACCGACGCCCTACGACTGTTGCGCATGCGCTCCCGACCAAAAATTTTATTGGCCACCACATATGAACAAGGCCTGGCCTATTTTAAAAAATATCAGCAGAATGTCCTGGCTGTCATTTCGGATGTGCGTTACCCCAAGGGTGGCGTATTGGATCCTGAAGCAGGTGTCTCCTTTCTCACGGAGGTCCATGCCGCTGATACCGATATTCCGGTTGTCCTTCAATCCAGCGATCGCAAGAATTACTCAAAAGCCCGATTGGTGAATGCCTATTTCCTGGATAAAAACTCGCCGCGATTGGTGAAAGATCTCAGGGAATTCGTTGTCAAACACTGCGGATTTGGTAACCTGATTTTCACCAGTCGGGACGGCACACCCATCGAAGAGGTTAGCGATCTGAAGGGGTTGGAGCGGGCGTTGATTCGTGTCCCCGAGCAGAGCATTGAGTACCATGCCCGACGAAATCATTTCAGCAACTGGCTGGCTGCACGTGGTTATTTCCAACTGGCGGACCAAATCAAGCCACTGGACTTAACGGATTTCAGCCAGGTTAATGACCTACGGCAAATCTTAATCAAAATGGTTTCCCGTGAGCGACGGACACAATATCAGGACAAGATTCTGAACTTTGTTCCGGAAACCTACGATCCGACTTTCAGGTTTGTCCGTTTCGGGAGTGGCTCCCTGGGTGGAAAAGCGCGTGGGCTTGCATTTATCTCAACCTTTTTGCGACGTTTCGAATGGCATACCAAATATCCCAAAGTGACCATTGACATTCCCCATACAGCCGTAGTTGCTACCGACATTTTCGATCAATTCATGGAATTGAATCGAATTCAGCAAGCGTTGGCGGATGTCAAAACCAATGAAGAAATTGACGCTATTTTCCGTGCAGGTCAGTTCCCTGAAACATTCGTTGCAGAGCTGCGGTCCTATTTGGAGTACCATCTGGTGCCACTGGCTGTGCGATCATCGTCTCTGTTGGAGGACTCCCTGTTCCAGCCATTCGCCGGTATCTATGCCACCTTTATGCTTCCCAATAATGCGCCAGAACTTGACGATCGTCTGAAATTGGTGTTGAATGCCATCGGGCTGGTCTATGCATCGACTTTTCACCTGGAATCACAGAGCTACATGACCGCCACCGGCAATCGTCCGGAAGATGAAAAAATGGCCGTTATCATTCAAAACCTGGTTGGCTTCCAGTACGGCGACTATTTCTATCCGACGATCTCAGGCATTGCACAGTCCTATAATTATTATCCCTTTAAAAGCATGAAGCGGGAACACGGTATTGCACATGTGGCATTGGGATTAGGGCGAACCGTTGTTTTAGGCAATAAATCGCTCAGTTTCTGTCCAAAATACCCAAAAATTTTACCCCAGTTTTTTGACGCACGATCGGTATTAAAAAACAGTCAGAGTACCTTTTTTGCGCTACCCATGAACTCGGATCGGGATCCCCTCGGGGAGGGCGAGCGGGGTAATTTGGAGTTATTATCAATCCAGCATGCTGAAAAGGATGGAACGCTGGAACCTTTGACCAGCGTCTATGATGTCAACGACAATGCTTTTGTAGAAGCGCCGGACATTAAGGGTCCCCGGGTCATTTCATTCGCCAATATCCTAAAATGGAATGTATTCCCCTTGGCAGACATCCTCCAAAACCTGCTTCATTATGGGCGTCGGGGAATGGGATGTGAAGTTGAAATCGAATTTGCAGCGAACGTGGGAATGGATCAGGATGTTCATGCCGTGTTCCATATTCTGCAAATCCGACCCATGCTGACCTATGCTCAACTGACAGTGCTAGATCCGGACGGCCTTAAACCCAAGGATGTGATTTGCCGGAGTGATCATTGTCTGGGGCATGGTGCAACCTATGATATTCGGGACATCGTTTTGGTGAAACCAGATGCATTTAGTGTGCAAGTGACCCGGGAAATTGCGGCAGAGATCGGAAATCTGAACAAATCGCTGGATGAGAAACACCATTACCTTTTAATAGGACCCGGCCGCTGGGGAACCGCTGATCCGTTTTTAGGAATACCTGTGAATTGGGATGAAATATCATTGGCGCGAGGAATTGTGGAGGTCGGGTTGCCCAATCTGTTCATCGAACCATCATTTGGCAGCCATTTTTTCCAGAACCTGACGACATTGGGCGTGAGCTATTTCACCATTCCGCCGGAGGCCTACGAATCGGCCATTGATTGGCCCTGGCTATGTGACTATGAGGCAATTACTGAGACAAAATATCTGCGCCACCTTCGATTCAAAAAACCACTGCCCATTCGAATTGATGGTCGAACCGGATTCGGAGCGATTTTCAAGCCGGGACACCAATCCTATGTCCGGGACCTGCTAACCTGATTAAATCGTTTATACGTTCATATTCTTATAAACACGAACGCCGCAGCTATCAGTAACCATAGCTACGGCGTCGTGATGAACGCAGGTTAATCTTTACAAGGTTAATCTGTGGTTAAACAAGTCCTTGATCCATCATTGCATTGGCAACTTTAAGGAAACCTGCAATATTGGCTCCGGCAACATAATTTCCCGGCTGGCCATATTGAGCGGCGGTCTCCACACAATTTTGATGGATGTTGATCATAATCTCATGCAGTCGCTGATCCACCTCTTCACGGGTCCATGACAGGCGCATGGAATTCTGGCTCATTTCCAAACCTGAGACAGCGACGCCACCAGCGTTGGCGGCTTTACCCGGTCCGTACAAAATATGGCTTGCCTGAAAGACGTCAATCGCTGCCGGTTCGCTGGGCATATTTGCGCCTTCAGCCACAGCGATACAGCCGTTTTTCACGAGTGTTTCAGCCTCGTATTTATTGATCTCATTTTGTGTCGCACAGGGAAGAGCCACATCGCAGGGCACACCCCAGGGGCGTTCACCGGCTAGGAATTCAACACCATTAAATTCAGCCGCATATTCCTGAATGCGGCCTCGTCGGTAGTTCTTGAGCTCCGAGATCCATTCGAGCTTCTCACGGGTGATACCGTTCTTGTCATAAACCGAGCCCAACGAATCCGACATACTGACCGGTATTCCACCCAGCTCCAGAACTTTTTCTGCCGCATATTGAGCGACATTTCCAGCACCGGAAATGGCAACCCGCTTGCCTTGAAAGGTCGCGCCCTTGGTTTTCATCATCTCTTTAGCAAAATAGACGGTTCCATAGCCGGTTGCCTCGGGACGAATCAAACTGCCGCCCCAATTAAGACCCTTACCTGTCAGAACACCTTCAAATGCATTGCGCAGGCGCTTATACTGACCGAACAAATATCCAATCTCGCGACCACCAACGCCAATATCACCTGCCGGAACATCCGTATTGGGACCGATGTGCCGCTGCAATTCCGTCATGAACGATTGACAAAAGTGCATGACTTCGGTATCGGACTTACCCTTGGGATCAAAATCAGATCCGCCTTTACCACCCCCCATTGGCAGCGTGGTTAAGGAATTTTTGAATACCTGTTCGAAACCGAGAAACTTCAGGATGCTCAGATTCACGCTGGGGTGAAATCTCAATCCGCCCTTATAGGGACCAATCGCACTGTTGAACTCAATCCGAAATCCACGATTCACATGCACGGTACCTTCATCATCCAACCATGGAACGCGAAACATAAGAACCCGCTCCGGCTCTACCAGTCGATCCAGAATGCGCGCTTCACGATACCTGGGATGTTTGTCCAGAACAAGTTTCAACGACTCCAGTACTTCATCGACGGCCTGTAAGAATTCAACTTCGTGGCCATTTTTCGCACGTACTTTTGCGAGTACTTCATCCGTGTACGCTGCAGACATAAACACTTCCCTCCGTGTCATTTCAAGTTTGTTTTAACAACATCTGTATCGGCATCGCGGGAACCTGCTGGCTTTGGGAGTGATCCTTTAGTTTCCATTGGGTAATCACGCTTTGCCGCTTAGCTTTGATGCTAAATGAGAGCCCTCATCACACAATCGGCACGGAAAAAGACAGACAGAAGTACAATTGCTTAGACATTCTACAGGAACGGGGAATAGTGAATAACAGACTTTCTGGTAATTTTGTTTGGGCATGTGACCCTGCTATTTTAGTGCAACGGTGGGTAGAAACGAATCAAATATGAGGCCAATTTCCCCATTATTCACCATGATTCCCTTTAATTAATTCATGACCATTGACCATCGGATAACTCTGGAACCCTCCAAGCAGATTTCCTTTCGGGATTTGATGCAGCATCGGATTCATGAAATTCTCATCGTTTCCAGTCTGTACGATGCATTCATCCTGGAGGAGGATGGTCGCCTGACGGAATTGATCTTTACCGAGTATCAGGACATGAATCTGTCCAATGCGCCACGAATGACCCGTGTCTCCACGGCAAAACACGCGCTCCAAAAATTGAATCGTGAAAAATACGACCTGGTCATCACCATGTCCCGCTTGCCGGATATGCATCCCTTTGAATTTGGACGATTGGTCAAAGAGCAGCATCCGGAAATTCCCATCATTTTACTGGCTTCCCACCAGCGGGAATACAACTATCTGATTTCTCAAAACAAGAACGCCGATACCAGCGTGGATAAAATCTTTTTTTGGACGGGTGATTCCTCGCTTTTTACCGCGATTATCAAGTTTATCGAGGATCGGAAAAATGCCGAGCGTGACATCCTGCATGGCGGTGTACGCGTTCTTATCGTTGTTGAGGATTCTCCTCAGTTCTATTCCGTTTTTTTGCCCATGATCTACCGCGAAACGATCAAGCATGTTTATAAATTAATGAAGCGCGAGTACACTGAATCCCTGCGTCTGTTACGAATGCGTTCACGACCGAAAATCATGCTGGCTTCAAATTACGAAGAAGCGGCGGCCTATTTTGCCAAATATCAAAATAACATCCTGGCGGTTATTTCCGATGTCCGTTACCCCCGTGATGGGGCAGTTGACGATCAGGCTGGGATCAATTTCTTACGAATGGTCCAATCAAAAGTCCCGGACCTGCCAATTGTCCTCCAGAGCAAGGAATCGGAGAACGCTGAGATCGCCAAAGAGGTTAATGCCTATTTCCTGGATAAAAACTCACCTGAACTGGTAACCAACCTGCGTGAGTTTGTGGTCAAACATTGCGGGTTCGGCGAATTATTGTTCAGCTCACAGGATAAACTTGAGATCTGCCGCGTAAACGACCTGCGATCGCTGGAAGCCGCGCTGGCGGTGGTTCCTGCCCAGAGTATTGATTACCACGCCCGTCGGAACCACTTCTCAAACTGGCTGGCCGTGCGGGGTTATTTTGAAATCGCAGATATTTTGCGATCGCGACATGCCCGGGATTTTGAAGATTTGGAAGCCTTGCGCACGCTTCTGCTGGACCTGGTAAGGAGTCAGCGAAAAACTCAGCATCAGGGCGAGATTATCTATTTCGATGCTGAGACCTATGACCCGGAATTCAAATTTGTCCGTTTTGGACGCGGCTCATTGGGTGGGAAAGGCCGGGGACTGGCATTCATCAATACCTACATGCGTGATTTCGGCTGGTACCGGAATTTCAAACAAATTATCATTGATATTCCCCATACAGCCGTGCTGGGGACTAATCTTTACGATCGCTTTCTCGAGGCGAATAATATTGACGCAGGTTCGTTCGTTGATGCCACCGAAGAAGATATTAACAGGATTTTTCTCGCCGGCGTGTTCGATTCTGAAACGGTTGAGAATATTAAATCCTACCTTGCCTATCACACGACACCATTAGCCGTTCGCTCGTCATCCTTACTGGAAGACTCACTTTTCCAACCATTCGCCGGGATCTACCGCACTTACATGATCCCAAACAACGAATCCAAATCCTCCGGCCGGGTTGCCAGCGTTTTGAATGCGGTGAAGTTGGTGTATGCATCCACCTTTTATCCCGATGCGCGTGCCTATATGGCTGCCACCGGAAATCGGCCGGAAGACGAAAAAATGGCTGTCGTTATCCAAAACCTCATCGGCGCGAGACACGAGGAATATTTCTACCCCACAGCGTCCGGTCTGATTCAATCCCATAATTTTTATCCCATTGGCGTCATGCAGCGGGAAGAAGGTGTGGTGAGTATGGCTCTGGGACTGGGTCGTACTGTCATGGGCGGCAGCGATGCCCTGCGATTTTCACCGAAGTATCCAATGGTTTTACCGCAGTTTTATAATACCCAATCCGTGCTGCGAAATTCGCAGAAGAGTTTTTTCACTCTGCCCCTGGATGGTTCTGGAGTCGAAAGTGTCGAATCCGAAACGCTCTTAAATGTGAAAACGGCCTGGCAACATGGACTGGCTCATCTGATCGCCAGTTATTACAGTCGCGATGACGGTCGTTTTTATGATTACGCGGTGGAGGATGGGCGACCGATTATCACCTTTAAACCCTTACTAAATTCCACCAAGTGGAAAATCACCGAGGTATTTACCCAACTAATTGATGAATGCCGTCTGGCCATGGGCGGTGATTTGGAAATCGAATTTGCTATTGAAATGGAAGACCTGACGACGAAACCCCGACTTTTTATTCTGCAGATTCGGCCTCAGCACACCGTTAAGTCCAGCAATGACATTCACCTGGATGATTTTGCCCTGGAAAAAGTGATGTTTAAAAGTTCCCTGGCATTGGGTAATGGGATTCAGGAAAGCATTCAGGACATCATTTATGTCAAATGGCAGAAATTTTCGCCACAATTAACACATCAGATCGCACGAGAGATCGGTCTCCTGAATCGGAAATTCGACAATGACCACGCTTACCTGCTCATCGGACCGGGACGCTGGGGGACTAGCGATCCCACATTGGGTATTCCAATTGGGTGGGAGCAGATTAGTCATGCCAGAAGTTTGGTGGAATTGGGCTTGCCGGATTTTGACATTGACCCCTCCTTTGGAAATCATTTCTTCCAAAATATTACCGCACTGGAAATTGGCTACTTCAAGGTGAGTGTCCATGAACCAGACGACTATTTTGATTGGGAGTGGCTGGATCGTCTGGAACCGCTGGAAGAGACGGAATACTTACGCCACATTCATCTGAAGCGCCCCATCACGATTCTGATTGACGGGAAAAAGGGCATTGGATTGGCACTAAAGCCCAAACGGTGATTTCACGCTAAAACTTAATTATTAACAGTACATTACAAAAAGCCCCACCGTGATAGGCAGGGCTTTTTTAGTGTCAATTATAGACGAGTGGTCAATCGCTACAGATACATCCCGCGAATTTCGGAGGCTTTCAAAACACGCTGAATGGCCACCACGAATGCTGCCATGCGCAAACTGATTTTGCGTGCCAGACTGACTTTCAGGACTTCATTAATGGCTCGGGTCATGATCTCTGACATTTCCTCATTGACCTTTTCCTCGGTCCAATAATAACCCATGCGATTCTGGACCCACTCGAGATAACTCACTGTCACGCCGCCGGAATTACACAGAATATCCGGAATGATGTGAACACCGCGTTCAAACAAAATATGGTCGGCATTCGGCGTTATGGGACCATTAGCACCCTCGGCGATGAGTGTGGCTTTAATATGATGTGCATTGCTGGTGGTGATTTGATTTTCAAGAGCGGCCGGGACCAGAATATCCACGTCCATCTCAAGAACTGACATGGGATCGTCAGGCGACGTAACGCCCAATTCAGTATACCCTTCCAGCGTACCATGGTCTCCCACCCACTCCAGCATCGCCGGGATGTTCAAGCCCTCTTTTTTCTCGGTGATATAACCACCGGAAATATCGGCGATGCCCTTTACGGCGACACCGGCTTCATGGAGGAATAATGCTGCGTAACTACCCACGTTACCAAACCCTTGAACGGCGGCTGATTTTTCGGTTAATGTCCAACCCAGGTGTTGCGCCATCATTTTCACATTGATGAAAACACCCCTGGATGTGGCTTCTTTCCGGCCTAAACTGCCACCTATTTCTATCGGCTTGCCGGTGATAACGGCTGGCAGATAATCGCCTTTATTGAGCGAAAAAGTGTCCATCATCCAGGCCATAATCTGAGCATTGGTGTTCACGTCTGGCGCCGGAATATCGCGATCAGGACCAATGACATCTGAAAACTCCAGAATGTAACGGCGAGAAAGCGATTCGAGTTCGTGGGGTGAAAGTGCTTTCGGGTCAACAATCACACCGCCCTTAGCGCCACCCATGGGAATATTGGCGACGGCGCATTTAAAGGTCATCCAGAACGCCAGAGCTTTGACTTCGTCCAGACTCACATTGGGATGGAAACGGATGCCGCCCTTAGCCGGACCACGGGCTGAACTGTGCTGGACTCGCAGACCTGTAAAGATAGCAATATCACCATTATCCCGACGGATCGGAATTTTGGCGATGGTAATTTTTTGGGGTTCCTTGATCAGGTTAATTTGATTTTCAGTAAGACCAATGATCTTCGCCGCTTCGTCAAATTGGGCAACTGCATTTTGAAATGCGTTCATATTGTCAGACATACTGACGCCCGATTTCGTGGTTGGTGTGTTCGGGGAGGTTGCGTTCATTTCACCCTTCAACTTTCATTTTGATGTCTGGTTAATGTCATGGTGTAAGATTATAAATAAGTGTGTGTTTATCATCATTTGCCGATTGGCAAAAATAATCAACCTGTCGGCAGTCACCAAGGGTTGATCTGGTTGTAAAATGGGGTCAAACTTCAGGACCATCTGATTCAATAACCATTGCATGGACTATCTAATTTGACTCGCTTCTCATGGCCCCTGTTGGAGCAAGGCACATGCCATATCAGCATTTTGGTGAATCATTTCATAAGCCTCGAATTGTTCGCAACCGACGGCCGTGCGGGTCACACATTCATAAAATAGGTACCCGGATAATCCGGTTCCGGTTGCGTTATAGCTTTCTCGAACATACTTTTCACGCACATGATAAAAAAATCAGGGTCCGAAAACACATTGCGAATTCAGAATTGATGACGAAAAGATTCAGCCATTTTGCCGGTCTGGAATCTGGGGACAATGCCTCCTGGGAACGGGAGTTCAGACAACGCATTCAGAGCTTCAACGAAGCCAGTGCGACTACCACAGAATTTCTCGCTGATGACATTCTCAACCTCGGTCAACTGATTCTCAAAAAAGGTACGCCCCTTCAACAGGAATTGGTGCTGGATTTGGGTCGCCAGCGGGGATTCATTGAAAGTCTGACGAATCTGGGAATCGTCAATCGTTGGTTTGATTTGGAATGGGCGTTGATACAGGCTCTGAATTTCACGCCGGGAAAACTCATTCAACTGCGTCAACGACAATTTCCCCAAAAAGCGCTTTTGCGGTTTCATAATAATTACCAGTGGCAGGAATATAATTGGTCTGATGTTTTGGAAATGAGTCAGCGCTTTGCTGCCGGGTTACTTCGGATCACCCAAAATAATCCCGGTCCGATAGCCATTATTTCTGAAAATCGTGTGGAAGTCGCTTTGGCGGATATTGCCTGTTTATCTTACGGATTCCTAAATGTGCCGATTCAGTCGGGATTGCCATCGCAACAACTTGCTTACATTCTCAAACACGCCGGAATTGACGTCGTTGTGATCTCAAATTCCGGAATTTTTGAGCGCTTGCAAAGCGCGCTAGGACCGGATTCATCCGTGCGTCATGTTGTGACCTTTGATGAAATCACCTATCGGGGTCCCTTTAAACCCATCAAATGGTCTGAGCTTCAAAAACCCCTGAGTGAGGAAGCCCGACGAGCGCTGGACGATCGCCAGACTGCCATTAAACTTGATGCTCCGGCAACATTCATGTACACCAGTGGGACCACTGGAAATCCGAAAGCGATCATCTTCACATACGGAAACATCATCGCGAAACGCTTTGCCCGGGCACTCGTGTTCAAGGTAGATGAAAAAGACTCCTTCCTCGCGTATTTGCCACTGTATCACACATTTGGCCGGTATCTGGAGTTATGGGGTTGCGTGTTTTGGGGCGCGACCTATAATTTTGCCAGTGGCACCACCAGTCAGTCACTCATGGCTGATCTGCAGGTCATTCGACCAACGGTTCTCATCAGTGTACCCCGGAGGTGGCAGGAAATTTATGAACGAATTACCAGCCAATTCGATCCCATTCACACGAGTCGTCTTGAAATTCGGAATCGCCTCCAGGAATTGCTTGGCGGAAGATTACGATTGGGGCTTTCCGCGGCCGGGTATCTGGATCCTGAGATTTTTCAATTCTTCCAAAGTCACGATATTCACCTGCTCAGCGGCTATGGCATGACCGAAGCCACGGGTGGTGTTACCATGACCCCGCCCAGTGATTATGTGGTGAATTCCGTGGGGGTTCCCCTACCAGGAATTGAGCTCAAACTTGGCGAGGACGGCGAGCTTTTAATGCGTGGCCCCTATGTTTCCAAAAGCTATTACCAGCCTGAATTCGAGGACCTGCGTATCGATGAATGGTTTGGAACCGGCGATATTTTCAGAGAATTACCCGGGAATCACCTGGAGATTATTGATCGAAAAAAAGAGATCTACAAAAATGCCAAAGGTCAAACCATTGCCCCGCAAAAAATCGAAAATCTGTTTCGGGATTTTGATGCGGTCCATCAAATCTACCTGGTGGTTGATCATCGTCCTTTCAACACCGCACTGATATATCCCAATCATGATGCCCAACAGGTCCGTGAACATCTCACCGATACGGATCACCTGAATGCCTACTTCACCTCATTGGTAAATTCGGTCAATTCTTTTTTAGCGCCCTACGAGCGCATTGTGAATTTTACGCTCATAGACCGGGCATTTTCGGCAAATCTGGGCGAAGTGACTCCCAAAGGCACTTACAAACGCCATGTGATCCACGAGAATTTCAAGCGCGACATTGATCGGATGTATGAAAAACCATACCAATCCCTTTTCCTGGACGATTTTGAGGTCCGTATTCCAACCTGGTTCTTGCTGGAACGTGGCTGGACGCGAGAGGATTTGGAGGCTAAATCTGGCGAAATCATCAATGAGTCCGAAGAATTGCGATTGGTGATTTCGCGTTCGGAACCTGGTCAGATCCGGATTGGCGATTTGCAATACCAGTATGAAGGAATGACTCTTGATCTCGATTTGTTTATTCGCCAGCCAGCATACTGGATTGGTAACGATTCATTATTAATCTTTTTAGGCTACGAAACGCTGCCCACTCGCAACTTTAACCCTATGCCACAGCATTACCCGGGATCGTGGACGCCAATCCGGTTTTCTGATCAGGAAACCGCAGAAATGGCAGACGCCATTTCCAGCCATTTGAGCAAAAACAAGTTTGATTTCTTCAAATTACACGATGCCCTTTGTTTGCTGCTGTCCGACCGGAATGGCCATAGTAATATTGCTTTCCAATACTTGGTAAGAGCCGCACGCCAGGCACCTCCCAATCTTCAAAGTACGATTTATTATGCTTTTGTCAGATTGGTGAAATCAACCCAAAAGGATCTGATTCAGGCCGCATTTCAACAAGCGTTGGGCGTCTGTAACGGATTAGAACTCAATAAATTATTGGATTACGCGCTAAGTGATGAGGTTATTTTCAATCTGGACCCCGATGGGTTGGAAGAGTGGCCGAACATTAATTCTCAGAAACTCAAAGGTTTGCTGGCACGGGCAGAAAAAGAGCGTGTCAAACTGGTGCCGGGAGAGGTCACGGAATTATCGATTTTTAATGATAATCTCATTACGCTGCTCACAGCGATCGGAATTGTTTATCCCCAGTATCACGTTGGCATCCGGAGCGAAATTGTTCATTGGCAGATAACCCTGAAATCTGACCCTGGACGCGTGGCATTATTACAGGATTTCCATCGAATTCTGGTTGACTCCTTCCGACATCGGCTCGGTCTGCCTGCATCAATGGCAACAACTCCCGATTCAGAACAATCCTATGGGTGGCTGGAAGTTATTCAGTTTGATGATGATGTATCCGACGATCACCGTGCCCGAATTTTGGATGCCATGAGTAACACGCCCCTCCTTAATGAAGCTCTGTTTACTTTTTATCATGGTCGCTCACTCCGATTGCAAGACATTCCGGTTGAGGGTATCGCCGTTGAGCTTTTAGGGTCGGCCCATCGGAAAGCAGTTTATAAGGTTGACATCCAAACAAGGGAACTGGACACCTTTTATTTTGCCATTAATGTGAATATTGATCTGCCGCGCGAAATTCTGGAGTCTGAAGTTCGCTGGCTTCAAGCCAGTGTGACCTATCAGCAGGAAGATAAAATTGTTGAGGAATTTGGTGGGTATTATCCGGATCAGGAACTTTGGACGGAAGAGTTTATTCCGGGCAAAACGGTGGAGCAGCACCTCTACCTTTTGAAGGAAGGTCGCACTGACATTAATACACCGCCGGCGGCATTCCTGTGGCCTCACTTCGTCTGGACCGGAATCGGCGCTTATTTTTCCTTTTGGCGGCAGACCCAGTTTGAGGTTTTTGTCGCTGACCCCAATCCGGCAAATATCATCATTCCGCCACACGATTATTACCGTGGTGGTCGTATTATTTCAATCGCTTCCCGGGTTCGTAACCAAACACCGTATCAGACACTTCATCTGATATTGGAAAAATACATCCACGAGACAGCCCGCACATTTTTAGACATCAACGCGTATCTGACTCCCACAATGGTTTACTCACCGATTTACGAAGCGCTGGAACCGGAGCATGGCAGACATTTTCTTGAAATGGCAATCGCCGACTCACAGTGTCCTGCCGAATTGCGGGAAGAGGTGCAAAATTTCCTGGATGAAGTCGAGACTCAGGGATTTTGCCCGAAACCGGTTTTTTTCGCCATCCTGCGATACCAACGCTGGCTCAAAATTAATCCAGATGCGACCTTGCGTGCCAAAGGACGTTATATCCAGGAGTTGTTGAAGGATTATAACATTACAGATTGTACGAAACTCTATCCGGATGCGCGCTTGAGACTATTTTTGGACACCGTCTTCGCGGAGGCAAGTCTGGTTGTTCGGGCGCATCTCCGGAGTTGGATGAGTCAGCAACGGGAATTGAGTCTCCCGGATACCCGGCATCAATGGGAAATTCGGGAATTACTCTCGAACCATGAGCTCTCTGATGAAGAGGCCTATTTTCTCAAACGACTGCCTCTGCCCCACCTGAGTGGTGCGGATTCCATCGAAATTATCGCGAATCCCCAGACCGGCTTCCAGGATGTGGAAATCATGGTGACCCGGAGGGATTTCAAAGGCGATAATTTTCATATTCGCAGACCGATCAACCCTAAGGAAATACTGCGTTTACACCGGCTTTTTGGTGAATTTCAACTGGATGTTCAGTTCAAATCTGAGCATGAGTATTTGCTGGCATTGAATGAGAATGGCCATGTGATCGCCGGACTTTTTTATGAGCCCGTTGACACAACCAATATTTTCATGGACAAGATTGTGGTGGCATCATCCTATTCAGGGCGCGGAATCAGTCGAGCGCTCATGGATGAATTTTTCAATCGAATCCGTGGGCGTGGATACGATGTCGTAACCACCGGGTTTTATCAACCGGGATATTTTTATAAACAGGGATTCCGAGTTGAAAAGAACTATGAAGGTTTGGTGAAGCAGCTGAACTGATCGAAATCAAATCCGGTAATCGATGGAAATTAAAAGAGGGCAGCGATCACTGCCCTCTTTTGATTCAAAACAAATCCTGAGAATGATGAGTAATTATTTATTAATCACCGATTTGATGTATTCTGTCGTTACCGACTTAGGTCTTTCCAGCGGAAGTCCCAGTGCGCGGTCCCAGATCAAAGATGCCAAGACACCCATGGCACGGGAAACGCCAAACAGCACTGTATAGAAATCGTATTCGTGCATGCCGTAATGGACCAGCAATACACCCGAGTGAGCGTCAACATTCGGCCATGGATTCTTGGCTTTACCGTGTTCCATGAGAATATCCGGCGCTACTTCGTAAATCATGCTCACAACCTGGAACAGTTCGTCCTTGGGCAGATGTTTCAGCGCGAATTCGCGTTGAGCCATATACCGTGGATCCGTCTTTCGTAAAACGGCGTGACCGTAGCCAGGCACCACTTGTCCGGAATTCAATGTGTCCCAAAGTGCCTTCACGATTTGATCTTTGCTCGGAACACCGCCGCCTAATTTCTGCTGAAGCTCGATGATCCAACGCAGTACTTCCTGGTTGGCTAACCCGTGCAACGGTCCAGCCAAACCGTCCATACCTGCGGACAGACTGTAGTAGGCATCAGACAGTGCTGATCCCACCAGGTGCGTCGTATGGGCAGACACATTACCACCTTCATGATCCGCGTGGATAGTGAGGTATAAACGCATCAATTCCCGGAACATTTTGTCATCGTAACCCAACATGTGCGCGAAATTTCCCGCCCAATCGAGCTCAGGTTTGGCAGCCGGCACCACACCGTCTTTGTAAGAACGACGATAGATGTATGCGGCCAAACTTGGCAAGCGCGCCAGGAGATTCATGGTGTCTTCGTAGGTCGGATCCCAATACTCATTCTTGCTCATGCCCTCGCGGTATTTTTCAGCAAAAATTGATTCGGTTTGCAGGGCAAGGATACCTGCAGCAAACTGGGTCATGGGATGGGTCGTTTTTGGCATCGCATCCAGAACTTTTGTAACATGATCGGGCATTTTCGACCGTTTAGCCCATTCTGCAGAGATTTCTTTTACATTTTCTTCTGTCGGCAATTCCCCCGTTAACAACAGATAAAACAATCCTTCCGGAAGCGGCTCTGCACCTTCAGCCGCGTGTGGTAAAGCTTTTTGTAAATCCGGAATGGTGTAACCGCGAAAACGTATGCCTTCATTTGGATCGAGAGCCGATGTTTCAGTGACCATGCACTTGATGCTGCGCATTCCACCGTAAGCCTGAGAAACAGTAACCTCCGAAATCACCTTGTCGCCATGGTTCTTACGGATGTCGTTGACTTCACTGGCAAAAACTGGAATCTTTTCGGCCAGTTTTTGTTTGAGCATGCTCATGTGTATTCCTCCGATTGTTGGGTTGTCGTTGTCCGCCAATAAGTGCTATTATCATGCCAAATTCATTATTACCTCTTGATTTACAGGTTCACGCCCACAAGCAATTTTCAAGTATTCCCATCTCCTGAAATCCGTAAAATGGGCATTCGGGTTTCAAAATCATTCCAACAGCGGACTTGAATCAATTCGCTCCCGGGCTATATTGCCCGGGAAAATCGGCGACATACAAAACGGGAACGGAGGTAGCTTGTCATGAAGCTCAAATTGCATTGGCAAATTTTAATCGCGATGGGACTCGGTGTTCTTTTCGCCATGATTCTGGGGGAAAAATCCGGGTTTATCGCTCCGGTTGGGAATATTTTCATCAGACTGCTTAAAATGGTCATCGTTCCCCTCGTAATGACTTCCATCATTTCCGGTGTTGCCAGTGTGGGCAACGCCAAAAATCTCGGTCGCCTGGGGCTCAAAACAATCTCGTACTATCTCCTCACAAGTCTGATGGCGATACTAATTGGTCTGACACTGGTGAATTTGATCGCTCCGGGTCGTGGTGTTGACATTCCCTCCTCCAAATCCATTTCCTTCGAAGATCTGAATAAGCCGGACTCCCTTAGCGATATATTCATTCGGATGATTCCCGACAATCCCGTTGGTGCGGCCGCAAATGGTGATATGCTGGGCATTATCTTTTTCGCAATCGTGTTTGGTGCGGTTCTCACCAAAGTCCCTAAACAATATGGCGACATTCTCATTCCACTGATTGACAGTCTTTTCCATGCCATGATGAAATTGACGGGCTATATCATCAAACTCGCGCCAATCGGGGTTTTCGGTCTCATCGTGAATGCCATCAATGCAACCGGCTTTGAGCTCTTCAAGGCCGTCGGCAAGTACATGATCACCATTACCATTGGCTTGACCATCCACTTTCTTATCATTCTGCCGGTGATTTATTGGATATTCACGAAACGCAACCCTGTCGATCATTTCAAAAATATGGCGAATGCACTGGTCACCGCCTTTTCAACATCCTCCAGTTCGGTGACTTTGCCTGTGACAATGGATTGCGTTGAATCAAACGCAGGCGTTTCCAACAAAATTAGTAGTTTCGTCCTCCCCATGGGCGCAACAATCAATATGGACGGCACCGCATTGTATGAGTGTGCCGGTGTCTTGTTTATTGCTCAGGTGATGGGGGTTGATCTCTCCATTTCACAACAATTAATCGTTGTGATCACGGCGCTGCTGGCTTCCATCGGAGCGGCTGGCATCCCTTCGGCGGGACTGGTCATGATATTTATTGTTTTAAGTGCTGTCGGACTCCAGGGACCCACCGTCGCTATGATTGTAGGCACGATGCTGGCAGTGGATCGTCCTTTGGACATGTATCGCACGATGGTAAATATTTTCAGTGATTCGGTTGGTGCAGTGGTGATAGCCAATTCTGAAAGTGAAATCTCCACCCCGAATGTGACCCGCTAATCACACCGTAATTTCTCATGCTGATTTTTAATGTCCTGCCAGACGGATTGGGTTAACTTTCATCAGCTTTTTGATCGTATTGTCCGCATTGGTCCCTGGTCATTATTGAACCAACACCAAGAACACGGGAGCGAACCTCCAGTTTGGAAAACAGGCCTTCTTCTTCTCTCCGTTGAAGTAAAGGAAGTTTGAAGTAATTGGGGAGCCCCCACCGTAAAGGCACGGGTTCTTGAACGCCACACCACTGCGGACATATTTTTTTTATGCGGAAGCGGGTTTTAACTTTGGGAGGATTTGGGCGGAAATTGCTTCTCAATGTCTTCCAACACTGCCCGCCGCCCCTTGACTTTGACCTGAATGCCCTCTTCCAGATACTGAATATCCAAAACATCTAATACGTTGTGAAAATGCGCCAACAGCTTCTGTTGGTCGTATGCCAGCAGGAATTCGCGCGTGGTATGTTCTGACCTTACAGCATCCAAAATGGCTGCTTCCAGTTTGGCAACATTGATCTCCCGCAGCACAGATACGGCTATCGCGCCCGGGTGTTGGCGAAGGGCTTCAGTGAATATCTCCTGATCCTGTATCAAATCAATTTTGTTGAAAACGGTTAATGCATGCCGTTCAGTAACGCCGATTTCATGCAATACACTGTTTACGGTTTCCAGGTGTTTTTCATAGCTCGGATTACTCAGGTCAACAATTTTAAGAATGAGATCCGCCTCTGAAACTTCCTGCAGCGTGGATTTAAACGAGGCAATCAGATCATGGGGAAGTTTGCGGATAAATCCAACCGTATCACTGATCAATAGTTGAAAACCCTCCAGATCAATCGTGCGAACCGTTGTATCCAGCGTTGCAAATAGTTTATCCTCTACGAGCACTTGCGCGTCGGTGAAAAGATTCATGAGCGACGATTTGCCGGCATTCGTATAACCTACCAACGCCACTTTATAGACATCCTGCCGATTTTTTCGACGGGTTTCACGCTGTTTCTCAATTTTTAGCAGGTCTTTTTTCAATCCGGAAATGCGATACTTAATCAACCTTCTGTCAATTTCAATCTGCGTTTCACCGGGACCACCGCGGGTTCCAATGCCTCCTTTTTGACGCTCCAGGTGCGTCCAGTGCCGCGTCAATCTGGGTAACAAATATTCCCAATGTGCAAGATCAACCTGGGTTTTAGCCTCACGGGTGCGAGCATGACGTGCAAAGATGTCCAGGATGAGAAAACCCCGATCAATTATCTTGGTCTCTTTCATCAATTTTTGGAGATTCTTGATCTGAGCAGGTGTTAATTCATCATCAAAAATGACGATATTAATCTTGAGTAGATCAACCTTTGCAGCGAGTTCGTCTGCCTTGCCCTTGCCAATATAGAATGACGAATCAATCGTCGGACGATTCTGGATCATCGTCCCAATGACCTCTGCGCCAGCGGTTAGCGTTAATTGGGCCAATTCATCCAAATTTTCCTCAACTTCGGCCAAATCCTGAAAGGGATGAATGACACCCACTAGGAATGCTCTTTCGTTCGGTTGTTCCGTAGAAATTAAACTCATTGTCGCCATCCACGCGGAATCCGCGCAATTAGGTTTTCGGCAAAATAAATAACCAGTGCCAAGAGTAAAATCCAAGGCCACAATGGTGTCCCTTGCCGATTTGCCAATATTTGTTGTGTCAGATCAGCCTCACCTGAAAGGACCATATGAAACTGCGTCAATTGGGTTGTATCAATTGTCAGAGATTGTGGTTGCGCCTCCCGGGGATCGACATTCACGGCAATTGATGACAATCGCTGCGCTCCCCGAAAAAGTCGATAAAATCCCGGTTGAGTCGCTTCAGTAAAGATGATTCGGCCGGCGCTATCAGGTTGTATATATTGAGATTGACTACCAGGTAGCTGAACCTGGTAGGGATCAGTCCCC
>MNWS01000181.1 GCA_001872685.1 Fidelibacterota bacterium CG1_02_48_14 | reverse complement strand
AAGCGGAATGGATTTAATTCATCGTTGGCTAAGCCTGATTGCTTTAATCGGGATCTTACTCACGGGTTGTTCTACCCGTTACGGAACTCTTACGATGGCAACAACAAAAAACATTCAAATGGATAATGTTCGGTTAGAGCTTGTAAAAGAGAATGTCTCGGGTAAAAGCACTAAACCCATTGTTCTTATTATACCAACCGGGACACCATCAATCGAAGACGCTATTGATGCGGCACTAGAGGCGAATGGTGGCGATCTGCTGCAAAATGTGGTCATTTATTATAAGTGGTTTTATATCCCTTACATTTACGGAGAGAATACTTTTGATGTGAAGGGGGATGTTTGGAAGGTTGTAGATATTAGCACCCAAAGTGCACCCACCTCCTCTCTCGACAGCCAAGGGAAAATCTTCAAAAACATCGGAACAGATGACCAATTAGATCTAGTTTCAATCACCAACTGAGAACCTTTTCAGATGCTATAAATCATTACATAACAAGTAGTTGTAGCTAACCATATAAATAAGCCGAATATGATTATTATTCGGCTTATTTATTTAAGTTTAGACTTTCATTGGCCGGCAATCATCAAATGCTTTACCATTCACCCCCCTCTGCCTTTTCCTTTCCGCTTTTACTGATTCGCAATTAGCTTTGGCGCCATGTGGCGAGAAAATATTCTTTTTAAATGGACCAGACGTCTGTATGACGAAGGTGTCCTCACCATTCTGGCAGCGCTGTGGGTGATTCTGCTGGCGGGTGGTTCCCTGGTCTATTGGTTGGACCGGGGTACTGAAGGCCAATCCATTCAAAATATTTTCGACGCTTTCTGGTGGGCCTGGGTCACCATGACCACTGTGGGGTACGGCGACATGACTCCCAAAAGCATGTCCGCAAAACTTACCGCGTCAGTGATGATGTTCTTCGCCGTAACACTGATCTCATTCTTCACCGCCACGATTTCATCTATTTTCGTAGCACGTAAAATCCGGGAGGGCCGGGGCTTGGAAAAAATAAACTATCACAACCATTTTATCATCTGTGGCTGGAACGATAATGCCGAACGCATCCTTGAAGCCATTGTGCAACAAGCTCGGGGATCCACTTTTCAAGCCGTACTTGTCAATGATCTGCCTGAAGAAAAAATTCAGTCTCTCCTCCAAAAATACAAATCCTATGAGATTGGTTATATTCGTGGTGATTTCACCAAAGAGCAGGTTCTGCGCAATGCGAATGTCGACAAAGCACGATCGGTCTTAATTCTGCCCAGCCAGATGGCGATTGATGATTCTGACGCTGACGAGAAGACGACCCTGACGACCTATTCCATCAAAGCTATTGCGCCCAAAGTGAAGGTTTATGCCTATTTACGGTTGCGTGAGAATCGCGCCAACCTGCGCCGGGCCAAAGCCGATGGCATTTTGGTAGCGGATGAGTTCGGCGACTTCCTAAGCGCGGTGCAAATTCTTAAACCAGGACTGCCGCTCTTTTTGGGCGAAATTATGAAGGGTACCAACCAGCATCTGACGCTGATGAATGTCCCCCGACAATTTGTTGATAAATCTTACCGGGAGCTTTTTTACGATTTTCGTAACACTCAGGGAAAAACCGTCCTTGGTGTTTATTCGGAAGAGGAATCCATGGGCGTGAGCCAATTTTTGTCAGCGGATTCAGGAGATTATCTGGATGCGTTTATCGCCAGAAAATTGAAAGAATCGGGGCGAACACTTACCGAAGAACCGCGCCCGAATCTGCGAATCAATCCGCCAGATGATTATATTTTTACGGATCGGGACCAACTCATTGTCTTGGTATAAATGTCGGAGACCAGCATGACCATTGTAGAAAATATTGTTAGCTGTCCCCTGTTTCATGGCCTGGAAATACATGAGATCGATGTCTTTCACACGGCATTCGAAACCAAGGTGTACAAAGAGGGCGAACCCATAATGAGCGAAGGTGATCCAGGTTCCTCCATTGTAATTCTCACCAAAGGTTTGGTCTCCATCTCCAAAGCATTGACCCTCCAGCCGGCATCATCAGTGGATGATACACGCGAAAAAGCGCTGATAACACTTTCGGCTCAAATTCGACCCTTTTTCGGTGAGATGGCGCTGGTGAGAGACGACGCCAAACGCACGGCAACGGTCAAAGCAGAAACGGATTGTGAAATTATTGAACTGGAAAAAGGGGCGTTTATCAAAGTTTTGAAAGCAAATCCGGAGATTGGATACCGAGTGATGTACAATGTTGCCAGGAAATTAGCCGGCGACCTTCAACGCGAAAGCCAGAATGTTTTAAAACTCACCACGGCCTTTAGTTTGATTCTGGATGAATAATTCATTTAACAAACAGATCAATAATAACCCGAAACGTCCGTATTTAAACAGTGTTGGGGGCGCGAATTCTTCGAGGTAATACCCTGACTACGAGCTTTTTTGCATTCAATTCCCCCCTATATTACTGCGCTTTTTCATTAAAGTCGGTGGGCCGCAGGTGTTAAGAAAAACCAGGGAGCGGACGCGCACCGAGTTGATTTGACGGACAATCGCATGACGAGCGTTTGTGGGGGCGCCAGTCACTGAAATAACTTCAGACAGATTTCATCCCAGGAATCGAGACTTTTTAGTATGGAAGCCAAAGTAAACACAAAAGACCGGATTCATTTTTTTCATATCCCGGTCATGGGAACCAGTTTCACGATTGATACACCGATCAAGGTCGCCCATTACGGCATCTCCTCGGTGATTTCAATTATTGATCATCGTCTGACTGAGGACATGAGAAAATTCCATTGTGATCAAGCTGGTAGGCCCTACGAGGAAATTCCTGAACGATCCGAGGATAGCCGCGCAAAAAGAATTACGGCGTATCTGAATCTGGTGAATGACCTGGTCCGTGAAAATTTCAGAAAAGTGCGAACCTCATTTTTCGAAACCGGCAGTGAAATCGTGAAGTATTTTGAAATGCTTCCCGATTTTTCCTCATTGAAGCGCGAATACAACCAAATGCTTGAGCACGGCAAAGCCGAGATGGAAGCACTCCAGGAACGGTTACGGGAACGGTTACGGGAACGGATGCGGCCGGGCTCGATTGATGTGAATATCATGACCAAAATTGACTCCGCGAACCAGAAGCGAGATAAAACGCCGTTACCGATAGAATTCAATGACGCTCATGCGGCTTTGCGTGGTTTTGCCAACAGCGATTTGAACGCGTCCGTCGTTTTTTCAGCAGGAATGAACCCGCGCCTCTATGGCTACATCGCTCAATTTGATGATTTTTATCCGGATGAGAACGGTGAACTCAAGAAGAAGATCATTCTCAAGGTGAGCGACTATCGTTCGGCCATGATTCAGGGAAAATTCCTCGCCAAAAAAGGGTTGTGGGTTTCTGAATTTCGCATTGAATCGGGATTGAATTGTGGCGGACACGCGTTTGCCACGGACGGTTATCTGCTGGGACCTATTTTAGAAGAATTTAAAAATGACCGGGAAAAGCTCACCGCTGAATTGTTTACGATTTACAACAAGGGTCTGGAAAACAGCAACCGTCAGCCATTGAACGACGCACCTGAAGTGCTTTTTACGGTTCAGGGCGGTGTTGGTAATTCTATCGAACAACGGTTTTTACTTGAGCATTATGAAATGGATTCTGTCGGCTGGGGAACGCCATTTTTACTGGTGCCCGAAGCCATAAATATTGACGAAAAAACGATGAATTTGCTGAGTCGGGCTGGCGAAAAAGATTTGTACCTGAGCCATGTTTCACCGCTCGGCGTGCCCTTCAATACCGTCCGCAACAATTCGGCGGATATTGAAAAATACGAGCGGGTAGCGATGAATCGTCCCGGAGCACCGTGTGTGAAACGGTACCTCATCTCCAATAAAGAATTTTCCGCCGAGCCTATCTGCACGGCTTCGAGAGAGTATCAGAATAAAAAATTGCACGAACTCGAAGAGCAAAATCTGCCGGATACGGAATTTAAAAAGGCCGTTGACAAAATGGTGGAAAAGGTGTGTCTCTGCGTCGGACTGGGCAACGCGGCTGCCTGGCGCAACGGACTTTTTGTCTCACGAAACGGGACGCGTGGTGTGGCTGTCTGCCCCGGCCCCAATATGGCCTATTTTTCAAAAATTGCCACGCTGCGGGAGATGGTGGACCACATTTACGGCCGAATTAATTTGGTTACCGGAAAAGCAGAGCGACCGCACATGTTCGTTAAAGAATTGAAGCTGTACGTGGATTATTTGAAGGAAAAGATGGAAGACAGCGCAGATCGATTCAGCGACTCCCAGGCCAAATATTTCCAGACATTTCAGGAAAACATGAAAGCCGGTATTGAGTATTATCGGGAGCTTTTCACGAGCGCTAAAACGCCCTTCGAAGATATGAAAGTGACTATCATGCGGGACCTGGAGCGCTTGCAGGAAGAATTAAATCACCTGAATATCTTGCAGCCAACATCAGTATAAAAAAATCATCTCATTGCAAATATAGACTTGATAAATAACCCAGCCGCTCCCTTGAGCCGCACTAACGGGTTTTGAGTGAGGTCAGTCGGTCGTCTGCCGTACACCTGTTAAAAAAATAAATCCTGTCCCCCATTTCTTTCTGCCCCGCCCGGCCAAAGGCATTACATAAAAAGCATGCTTTAAAGGTGGCAAAAAGCTTGTCTAAAAAAAACATATGGGAATCCCTGTGATTCTTGCGAACATTTACCACGGATGAACAAAGGGGGGGAATTATTTTGGCGGTTTCCATCGCACACGGGGAAAAGCAGGTAGCCTTACCTGATCCCGTAATCGAATTGTCTAATCGTGCCCGGGTCGGGTATCTGCTTGCTGGTATTTTCATTGTTGTCGGTCTGTTTTTGATACAGCGGATTGATTACCTGCTTTTCCACAATATCGTTGAACTGCTGAGCATTCTGGTAGCTTTCAGTGTCTTTTTATTCGCCTGGAGCTCTCGCCGCTATCTGGAATCGGATTTCTTTGTTTTCCTGGGAATCGCACTGTTGTTTGTGGCGGTTGTCGATTTCATCCATATGCTGGCTTATTACGGAATGGGCGTCTTTCCGGGTTATGATAAAGATTTACCCACCCAATTGTGGATTATTGGCCGCTATATCAAAGCGGTTTCCTTGCTGGCGGCACCCTTTTTCTTCACGCTGAAAATGAAGAAGGAGATCGTTTTCCCGGCATACATTGTTCTTGTGGTGGTGATGCTGGGCCTGGCGTTTATACGAATTTTCCCGGCCTGTTATGTTGAAGGTACCGGACTTACCACCTTTAAAATTGTCAGTGAGTACATCGTTTGTCTCATTTATAGCCTGGCAGCCTATACCATGTATCTGAAAAGGCTATTTTTCAGTCGGCGTGTATACCTGTTGTTACAAGCATTTCTGGCGGCCAGTATTCTTTCGGAGCTATCTTTTACGCTCTATTCGGATGTCTATGGATTTTTCAATATGTTCGGCCATTTTCTGAAGATTCTGGCGTTCTTCTGCCTGTTTCGGGGAATTGTGCACGTGGGTTTTTACCAGCCCTATTCCCTGATGTTTTTAGAACTGAAATCCCGGGAAGAGGCAACCCAAAAAGAGGTCAAAACCCTGCGTGGTATCATTCCGATTTGCTCGTCGTGTAAAAAAATTCGGGATGATCAAGGCGCCTGGAATCAGGTGGAGGTCTATGTCAGGGAGCATTCTGAAGCAGAGTTCAGCCATGGGATTTGCCCGGACTGTTTTCACCGACTCTATCCGGGCATTAAAATGGTGTCAGAGGATCAAACTTAATTTTTTTTATGAGCGAACTACTGAGATCCATGGTTCTTTGTACCCCCGTCCTTGATCAGATACTGGAAAACACCAAAAACGATTTGGGCCAAGACTTCACAGCCTACCGGAATCACTGTTACCGGGTACTGAATTTCTGTCTGGCGCTGGGCGA
>MNWS01000154.1 GCA_001872685.1 Fidelibacterota bacterium CG1_02_48_14 | reverse complement strand
GATGCCGGGTGATTTTCTGCCGAATGTCGAATAACGAAGCTCCAAGCTCAAAGCTCAAATAGTCGATGAACCCGCTCGCCCTTCGATCCGTCAGTAGCCGGATAAACTTGCTCAGCCCAGTAGGGATCCCTTTGGGGGGAGACGAGCGGGAATGACCAATGTCGAATGTCCAATGTCCCGGCGCGTTTGTTTTATTTGGAAACCAAAGGCTGAGCGGCCAAGTTTAGCCCCGAAATGAAAACGGACAGCGATCACAAACGCACCACGCACCACGCGCCTTGGATGTCAGTGAATCGGGTATTGGGGGAAAATAATCATTGATGAATAGCAGAAACAACTTGATGACCCGTTTCAATGTCGTATTGATTTTTGCATTTACGATTTTGGTAGCCGGATGCGCCAGTTCGGTACCCTCCGGCAAGTCTGGCAAAATAATCCGGCAATTGGATCGAAAATCCAGAATCGCCTACAATCGTACCCTGGAATGGCTGGTTTCTGTCAAGCAAACGAATCAACCCGTTAAACTCCCCAAAAGCACCACCGTTGACAGTCTTAAGCGCTCAAAAAAACCTAAAACGCTTCAGATATATTTCAACGACCAATTCTCCTATTTCCCATTACGGGAACAGCATGTTGTCAGGATAAAGAAGCAGATTCGTGACGCTCTGGGGTGGCGTTTCAGGAATTATGCCATTCAACTATACTCACTGGAAATCCCGATTGAAGAGCTCGTCCCGAATATTTTCCGGTCAAATCCGGCTCTGTACGACAGTCTGCGTATGCCGGAGTTACAGGAAAATCGTCCGGCACCAATCCTACGCAACACGAGTAAGAATCTTGAGTTTTCGAGAGGGTTATGGGGGCGGAATATTGTCGTTTGGCCAAGCCATGGCTGGTACTACAATGGTCGCGAGGATGTGTGGGAATGGCAGCGGCCGCGACTTTTTCAAACAGTAGAAGATCTTTTGCCCTACGCGTTCGTCATTCCCTACCTCGAACCCATGCTGGAGAATGCCGGCGCAAATGTGTTCATCCCCCGAGAGCGCGATCTGCAAACGAATGAAGTGGTGATTGACAATGATGACGCGGTCACAACGGGTAAATCGCCTGGGTTTAAACAATGGTCTGCGACTAAAAATTCAACCTGGATTAATGGTGATTCCTGCGGACTGCATTACGGGACACCACCCTATCCGGCTAATTTTAACCCGTTTGGGCAGGGTGGTCAGTTGACTACCCGGACAGACACGGTGATTTCGGCATCCGTAAAATGGATTCCCAATATTCCGGAGTCTGGTGATTATGCGGTATACATCACCTGGTGCGCAACAGATAGCAGTGCGACTGACGCGCATTACCGAATCCTTCATGCTGGTGGGACCACGGATTTTCGTGTGAATCAGCGGATTGGTGGGAATACCTGGCTGTATCTGGGAAAATTCAGGTTTTCGGCGGGTTATGATGCCGCGAAAGGTGCTGTCGAATTGCTGAATGATGCATCAAGGGGTGGGCAAAATCTCTCTGCTGACGCGGTGCGGTTTGGTGGTGGTATGGGGATGGTGATGCGAAAAGGACGAACCAGCGGCAGACCAAAATTCGTTGAAGGGAGTCGTTATTATCTGCAGTACATGGGAATGCCGGATACACTGGTTTACAACCTTAATGATGATAAAAATGATTATAAGGACGACTATCAAAGTCGCGGTGAATACGCGAATTACCTGAATGGCGCACCGGCGGGACCAACGAATCATCGTGATGCCAGCGGCTTGGGTATTCCCATCGACATTTCAATGGCGTTCCATACGGATGCCGGAATCACCAACCCGGACACCACCGTCGGCACGCTTATGATTTACAGCCTTACCGGAACCGATTCGACCCGGACATTTCCAAATGGGATGTCACGACTCGCGAATCGGGACCTGGCTGACGTGCTTCAAAGTCAGATTGTCCGCGATATTCAGATGAATTTCGACTCTACCTGGCATCGTCGTCATCTGATGGATGCGCTGTATAGTGAAGCAGCCCGACCCAATATGCCCGGGGTGTTGCTGGAACTGCTATCTCACCAAAATTTTACCGACATGAAATTTGCCTCCGATCCGGCATTCAGGTTTGATGTCGCCAGAGCAATCTACAAAGGCATGCTCAAGTATCTGAGTTTTCAAAACAACCGGGCATACATCGTCCAGCCATTACCCATTAAGAAATTCGAAGCGAATCTCACTGATTCAAACACGGTGCTGTTAAAATGGAAACCGGAGTACGATCCACTGGAATTGACGGCAGTTGCGAAAAGTTATCGAATCTACACCCGGATGGGAGAGACTGGTTTTGACAACGGGATTGCCGTTGCAACCACGCAATTTGAGACACAGAAACTTGAACCGGGGAAGATTTACGCCTTTCGTGTTACCGCCGTGAATGAAGGCGGTGAGAGTTTTCCATCCGCGACATTGGCCGCTGCCATTTCTAACGAATTAAAAATAATGCGTGCCGGCACCGCCCTGATTGTAGATGGGTTTGACCGTGTTTCCGGTCCGGCTACCATGGCTTACGACAAGTTCCAGGGATTAGCAAATTTCATAGATGCCGGTGTTCCGGACGGGATTGACATCAATTACACGGGTGAACAATACGCCTTTGATCCGAGTGAGATTTTTGCCACAAATGCCTTTCCCGGCCATGGGGCTAGTTTCGCGAATGAAGAGCTTTTGACAAGTCCGGGAAATACGCGTGACTTTGTATTTATCCACGGGCAAGCGCTGTTGCATAACGGTTTCGCATTTGGATCCGCCACCCGTGACGGATGGATCATGGATTCGAGTCTGACACGCGGGTACGATTTGGTTGATCTTATTCTGGGCGAGCAGCGTTCGGTGGTAAATAGACAGGCGTTTCAGACAAAATTAAATTCGCCCCGCTTCGAGGCATTCCCGACCATGCTTCAGAATCGCATCCGGAAGTACTGCCAGGGAGGTGGCCGGCTACTCATTTCCGGAGCTTATGTTGCCAGTGATCCGTTAAAAAGTCCCTTTGGTGATGATGATTCGCGAGACTTTGGGAAAAATGTCCTGAAAATGGTTTGGGTGTCTGACCATGCCAACCGGTCGGGGAATGTGGTGCTAACTGATTCTGCAATGGCAAGTGTACTCCCGTCATTAGCATTCAACCAGGGCCAGAATCGTGAAATCTATGCGGTTGAATCACCCGATGCACTACGCGGGTCCCAAGGTGCTGTCACGATTTGTCGTTATGCTGACAATCAGTTTAGTGCGGGCTTTTTTTATAAAAACAGCTACCGGTTGGTTGTACTGGGCTTTCCCTTCGAAACCGTTCGTTCCGACCAACGATCTATATTTATGGGCGGTCTGCTTAATGCTTTAAAATGATTGATCTAAATGATTGAAATACACCGGTTTTCTTTCTAAACTTATGGTAATCAAATCACTAACGAAATAGGAGCTGCTATGGCTGGCAATGACGGTAACGGGCTTTACAACCTCATCTTCAAGAAAAAATACCCCAATTGGATCTATGGGATTCTATTTGCAGTCTATATTCTGGTAATAGCCTTTTGGGTGATGAGTAGAACCTGATACAACGCATGGGTTGTACACCGCCAGTGTACCATTATGACACACCAACTGTTCATCATTCGCGCAATCGCCTCAAATTATATTTTTCCAAGCTATTAATTATTAAGGCACTTACAACTTGGCACGGGGTTTGTGTTTATTAGGGCAACATGAAAACGACAAACACAGCAACGCAAAAAAAGAATCGAAGCGACATGAGAACTCAAAGAGGCTTCACCTTAATGGAATTGATCGTCAGTATGAGCATTATGGGCACGCTGGCAGCATTGGCCATTCCGTACTATTTGGAACAACAAGCGCAGTCCAAGACGGTTAAGACTGTTGACAATCTGAATACGATCGCAAGCGTCATCAAGGTCCATTACGATTCCGTTGTATCGAGAGCATCAGGTGCCAATCCGGTACCTCAAGTTGATGCTTACCTGAGTTCGGCTCAGGATATTAAAGACTCCACCGCGGTCATCACGTATGAATTTAACGGTAGCACACACACCGTGAAATTCGGGGATATGTTCGGCAAGAAACCACCCGTCTCTCCGTTTGGGGATCAACCCTACCAAATTCAGAGTGAGCAGAACGCCAGTATCACATTTGGTCAGAATGCCGCCGGAACCGTGTATATCACGAGTTTCACGCCGGCACGAATCAAGATTTGGGATGTCCAGGATTCATCTTTATTTAACATTAAGATGAAGCTGTAATCTTTCATTTACTACCCAGGTATCAAGAAATTGAATACAACAACTAAACAAACGAAAACAATGTCTAACACAGACGAAAGGAGCATGGAAATGCTTAAAAGAGGAAACAAGGGCTTTACCCTTATCGAGTTGATCACAGTTATGGTTATTTTGGGTGTACTGGCTGCTTATGCTGTACCGAAATTGTTCAATTTCACAGACACAGCCAAAACAAAAACACGGTCGCAGTTCCGGGTTGAAATTAACAGTGCACTACGGATGTATGGATTACAGCAGTTGGCCTCTTCAGGTGCCAAGGCTTATCCTGGAGTAACTGGAATGGTCCTGGGCGATCTGATTGATGAAGCATCAGCTGAACTTTCATTCAGTGCCGCTGATAGTACCTTCAAGTACGATGGTAACGGCGATGCAGATTTTACCGATTCTGCTGTTGATTATACCATGAGCTATTCGTGTGTGACACCATTTACCTCATTCACTTTGGGTCAATGGACCGTACTCCCCTAACTTGAGCCTACCGGACAAGCTAGCATAGTGCAGTAAGTCATGCAGTAAGTTAGAAAAAGCCCCGGCGTTTAACCCCCGGGGCTTTTTTTCCAGCGAATCCAACAGAATAAGATGCAATCAGGGAAGTAAACAGATTTGAAGATTCCATGAAGATCCAGAAGCAAAATATCATATCCACAATGAACGCTAAGAATCACAATAGAGGCTTCACACTCCTGGAGATGGTCGCAACCATTGGAATTATTGCCATCCTGGCTTCAATGATGTTACCGCGCTATAATCAGTTCACCCTCCAAGCTAAAATTTCAAAGACAAAGATGAATATCCTGGCCATCAGAAATGGCTTCGCGAATTTCTATTACACCAATCTTCTGGATCAAAAGCCACTGGAATTCCCCCCCGCTCCGGCCGATAGCCAGATTACGACGACATGGGCAGAGAATACCGTGCTGTCCAACGGTCAAACCCCCGCCAATCTGTTTTCCGAGGGTCGTATCCTCTACAATCCGAACAACAATCCCTACCTTTATTATAATCTTGCTCCGGATACGATGAATAATCCGGGATTCGGCATCAAGGATCCTGATTTTCATTTTTCAATAGAATTCCGTCCTTAATACCGCCTTTCTCTTCAATACAAAATCTTGCATTCACCAATGCTCTGAATCAAATTTCAGAAAAGAGAGTTTGTACGAAATATGCGAAATATCCTGATCCCATTAGCCTTACTCGTTTTCCTGAATATATCAGGTCTCAATGCCCAGTACTCCACTCGCCAAGATCTGGAGATCAGGGAAGAGATGAAAACATTTATCACCCTGCTAACCAGCGAACAAAATTACCTCGTTGTTAATAATGAGAAGCGCCCCCTGCCAAAGGACATCACCAGTAAGCGTAAATATTGGCAGAAGGAATTGAAGCGCGGGAAAAAGGGTGACAAACCAAGTGTGGAAGACAGTACCAGTATGGTCATTCCCATTGCTGAAGCTTTACAAATTGCCGATAAGAGTCTGGAATTCACCCACTGGTCACCCGTTTACAACCTGGGGAAGGTTTGGGGTGGACGAGTCGAATTCAAGCGAAATGAAACACGTTATGAGGCCAATTATTTTTGGTATAACAATAAATTATTGGATTTACTGGTGAGACCTTACCGGGAAAACAGCCCAAATTTGATACTTGAAAAATACTAGTCTGGCGGGTTGTTGACTGCCAGCCTTGTTCTTTCTGCTACTCTTCCGAAAAACCACCACCGTATACCTGAATCGCACGACCAGCGAAATAAACTGTCGGATAAATATTGGTGAAGTTGAAAACACCCGCCGGGATGGCGTCGTTCTTCATGGTAGTCGTCCAGATAGCGCCTTCAAGATAGGTTGAGTTATAAGCAACATCCAACTCGTTATGACAGTAAAAGCCACCATACAAGGTGGATTCCAGAAAACCATTCCGGTAAGCGATACAGTTAGCCCAGACTGTGGCATCATCAGAGATGGAGACATCGCCGTCCAGCAGGTAGAAAAAGTAACTCCGAGCCCAAGCCATGTTTACGGTTTCAGGTCTCAATTCAGGAGCCATCCCTGAATGATCTTCACCAAAATAGGTCTCATCCTCAAAATAGATATTTCCGTTGGCTACCAGGATAATATTGTCGCCAACCGTTGTTTCATCACCATCTCTTTCCTTAAGCGTAATATCACCGTCAGCGATAATGATCCCGGGCGCTTCTACTGTTTCACTTGGGATTGTCACCCCGCGTAGGACAACGTCACCATCAACAAAAATGCGGTTCTGGTCGTAGTTTCCCAGATTCAGGGTCGTATTTGACCACGTTTTACTGCCGTTAAATTTATTGCCACTTGTGGATGAAATTCCCTGGGCAATGGCAATCAATGAATCAACTGTATCCAGAACAGTCGGTTCAACATACACCAGCGATGGTGTTGGATTGATGGTACTCCAGTCGAAATAGCTGTCAAATTCGTTACTCACAACCGTATCGCCAACCGGAACATAGATCGTGGTGGGATCATTGGGAGGATCACCGATGTCGGTCCCGTTTGCCACAATCACATTACCCCGGACGAAGAAATCACCGTTGATAACCGCATTGTTGTAGATCTGTAAACCATCAGGACTGGGAGGTCCGGAATAGTTGACTTTGATTCGTGGGGGCGTATGATATTGAAACCAACACCAATAATAACTTGGCCAGCACACATAATATTCCCTTGAAGCAAAGATCGTATAATCGTTGTCGTTATCCTCATATTTGAACAGCCAGCCGTAATTGGGATAGACGCCATTGTACATATCGGTTACCGATTGTGTTACATCCCAACTGACATACTCGCGGTTATCATCCCACTCAACCGAGTTTTCATCTTCGTCATTTGATACGTAATCTCCCCCCTGACTTGACCAATCCGTCCCTGATTCTGCCTTCCGCCAGGTAACTTCATTTTCATCCCAATGGCGGGTGATCCGATGCACACCAATATCGTGGTCATGATCATCACTGGCATCCACCATATACAGCTCAACGGTGGCACTATTAATGGTCCGGCCTATGGGTATGAAAGACAGATCCAGTTTAACCAGGGAGTGAATTTTCTTACTGCTGACTTTTCCAGTATACAGATAGGCGTACGTGCCATAATTGGTTGTTTTTTGATTTTCCCATATCAAAGCATCTTCCACACTACCTTCATCATCCAGCGTAGAATCTGTGGGCGCTCCAGGAATCGTCCCTGAGGGCGCATCATCAATCAGAGGATATTCCGGGAAAAAGATTCGCGGTCTCGAAGCTGCGGAGAAGTTGAAAATGCGCTCATAACCGGATGCATCACCGGTTATGGTAATCTTGCGCATATTATTCCCTAAATCCTCATTTTCAATCGTAAAGGTACCACTCCCCAGATTATAGGGTCCGTAAGTACCAATATTTAATTGCCCCGCCCGTGCCAAATCATACATGTAATCAACACCTGACATGGAAAGCTGATAGGCTTGCTTGCTTTTTAAAAAGTCGACCGAACCATATCCCATCTGGGAAGCCATATTAATGAGGAAGATGGAGACCAAGCTGAGAATCAGAATGGTAATGATTGAAACATAGACCAGCGCAATACCCCGTTGATTTTTTCTTACACCGGAGCTCGGAAAGTCAAAAATAGTGTGTAAATATTTCATTATTAATTTCGACGCAGGTTAGCGAGATAGATTCGTTGCTGGGAAGTGAAAGTTTCAGAGCCGCTGGAAAACCTCATCGTCGCTCCAATTAACCTGACTCTCATTCGATCGGATGAATTTAATGGAACACTGGAAAGTTCTGTATTCGTTGAATCATAATAGGTAAACGCTGAATTGTTGTAATCGACATGACTCACCAACATTTGATCCAGACCGCTATTCACCTGACGATTGACTTGACTCCCGGTAATCGTGTAGGTATAGATTCTACCGGACTGAGTTTTCCATTGCAGCGATTTATTCCCGGCCACCAACAATGAATCTGAAAATGGCAGCGGCTTCACTTCGCGGTAAAATCGTGATGCGAACAGCCTGCCGTCATTTACAATTTGGCTCCGCATCATCACCATTTCATAAGTTTCCATGGTGGCGGACATCAGCCGCAGGGTCATGCTTCCCACGATTCCCAGCATGAGAATCACAACAATCAATTCCATCAGCGTATATCCACGCTGATGCTGCCACTGGAAATATTTACCTGAAGATTTCATTCTATTGAGACTCTGCACCCTAATAACTCAGCACATTATAGCGGCTGGACATGAGTGAATTCACCTCTACCGGCTGATCACTAGAAGAATATACTGTTACGACAATGCGTTTCAGATCGGTGACCACCCCGACACTATCCTCCACATTTACCGTCCGATTGATATAGAAAACGCGGCATCTACGCGTGAAACCAGTGTATCCATCCACGTTCGTTTCCACCAACCCATCATAATCATCAATATCATCAAATAGGGACTCGGTTGATTCGCCAGCATCTGGTCCCAAAGACGTTGACCAGGTCGGCGTCGAATTTTCATCGAACGATTTGCTCCGAATGATCTCCATCCGATTCAATGCCAAATTGGTCATCACCGTCCGCATCTCGCTCTCCAACGCTTTCGCATTCGCGAAGTCGAACACCTTGATGAGTGTCAGGTAAGAAATCGCTGCAATGAGAATAAAGACGACGATTTCGCCGATGGTAAGACCCTTCTGAGAACCGAGACGGCCGGGGTTTAGTGAGAGTAATTTCATTGCAGAGTCACTGTTCCAATTCCCGCTGCAACGGAAATCGTGTCAGTTAAGTTGAGGACCACTCTCCCGTTATCATTCAGAATGGGTATCCCGAAATGGTCAATGATGAAATTGGGTGAGCCATCAAAATGGGCTGAGGTTAATTCTGCATGGACGTACTCACCAACACCCAACTGGACAATAAAATCGTGCTCGCCACGAGTTCCTTCGATCAAGGCTTTTTCGGCAGTTGTGTTGCCACCGTAAATCCGGTAACTATTGCCGGGCACATTAAACTCCACCCAAACAGTATCACGTTTGGCCAGGGCGTACTCTTCTGCATATTGTAAATCACGCGCGACCTGTTTTACCGCGGATCCCCGGGCAATGGATACATAGCTGTCATAGAGATTGGGAACAATGACAGCCGCCAGCGCGCTGATCAGAACCAATACGGTAATTATTTCGATAATGGTATACCCATGCTGAGAGCTAAAATGGCTCGGAGTCTGGATCGGGTGTTGCAAGGAGTTAATCTGGTTGCCTATTCTTCTATTCATCTTTCGCCAGGATTCAAGGCATAGATAGGGTGATAACATCAACGAAACAATGTAAAAAATATTTCTATTGCCAGAAACAATTGTTTAAGATTGACCGACTCTAAACTACTAGCAAGGGAAATAATGATGGAAATCACGCTTTCAATAATCGGAATCATCGCATTGGTCTTCGGACTGGGTCTTTGGCTTTTTCCAAGATTTGTCATTCGTGCCGGCGAATACCTGAACCGGGTCTTATCAACCGATGAGACGGTGATGGCTCAGAGAGTGTTGTGGGGACTCGTTTTTGTCGCATGTGGCGTGGCAATTCTTTATAAAGTTTTCTTTTAAGCCTGATCGTCTCTACCCAAATAAATATCGTTCCTACAAGCTTAGATTTTCTGCCGAAATCCTATGATTAGACGCTCCTATAAATCGTTTTTACTGAATTTGGTTTTGACAAATTCTGTCATCTTCGCCGCCTATTCTGATCAATTTTTTACCTGGCCTGATGCGAACACGCTGTGGGATGAAGTAGCCAGTTCCACTAATGTGGTCAATGCAGATGGTCAAATTCAACTCGCCGCCAATGCGCTCTCGGGTAGCATTACTTTCAATCCCGTTCAATCCGACGAACCCTTTAATATCGCTTTGGCATCCTGGAACGGATTTTCACCTGTTAATCAAGGTGGATTTCGTGTCTTTTTACGATTTCCATGGGGAACGGGCTGGTCGCCTTGGTTAGAAGTCGGGTTCTGGCAAAACAACTATTGGACCGGTAGCAAATCCACCACATACGGTGGTGGATACATCGATATTGATACGGCAATCTTGTATAATGATCGGGATCAGTGGCAGGCTAAAGTTGAATTTCAACGCGATAATACGAGCATTCAATCACCGGCGATTCATCGCTTTTCCGTGCAGGTCAGCGATCAGGCAACCACGGACGAGTTGAACATCGCTGCCATCGTGACGGATAATCCCCCGGCGATTTTTTATCCGGCACAATTTACCTATCAGAACAGTGTTGACCCGGATGTTGGTGGCAGCATCTGTTCTCCCACCACCACAGCGATGATTCTCAGCAGTTTCGGACACATCGTGAATGTGTTGGAATTTGCCTGGGAAACCTACGATCCCTACTATCACATTTTTGGCGTCTGGCCGAGGGCAGTTCAGAGTGCCTCTCGTTACGAAGTGTCTGGCTATGTGAATCGTTACCGCACCTGGAGTGAAGCTTATGAAACGCTGGCTGCGGGTGGACGGATTGCCATGTCAATCGGCCAACCACTCTACAGTGGTCATTTGCTCATGCTCGCCGGATTCGATAATTCCGGACGTCCCATTGTGCACGATCCGGCCCGGAGTAATGGCTACGGTTATGTCTATAACAAGACCAGCATTTCACAAGCCTGGTTTGACAAAGGCGGCGTTGCCTACACATTTTTCCCTGAATCTGCAACCGATACCAAGGAAACAGCCATTCAGACTCAGCCTTCGAATTTTGAAGTGTCAAAAATCTTCCCCAACCCATTCAATGCCTCCACCCGGATGACCATTCAACTCGCCACGGATGCAACGGTATCCATCCAGATTTTTAGTATCAACGGACAGTTGGTTGACAGCCATGAGCTGGGCTTACTTAAATCCGGTGCACATACCTGGACGTTTGATGCTGCCCAACTCAGTTCAGGGATTTATAGTTGCCAATTCAAGTTTCGGACTGCCGACAATCAGGACCAGTTTTTAACCCGTAAAATTAGCCTCGTGCGTTAACACCCAGCCATGACAACCTCCTCGCTATGGCTGTGTCAATTACCATGTGCGATCAACGGCATTAATAATAACGATGACATGACTCGCCCCAAAGCTGGCAAGGAAGCCGGTAGGATTGATGGTAGGCGGGCCGGACCTCAAACTGTTCAGCGATATTCAACACACTTATCGGTGACGAGGAGCGAAAGATGAGGACAATGAGTCGAAGAGATTTTGTCAAAGTCACAGGCACGAGTCTCGCTTTGACGACCATTCCGGGGTTTATGCAAAAAACACTGGCAGGGATGGCAGGCACGGATAAACCCTATGAACTGTATTTCCGTCGATTTGGTGTGGATGAAGAGGCCATCCGTAAGGTGATGGCTGAAGCACTCCTGCACGGTGGTGATTATTGCGATATTTTCTTCCAAAATACACTCTCCAACAGCATCCGGGTGGAAGATAATATTGTCAATTCCGCCAGCACAGATGTTCAACTCGGCGTTGGTATCCGGGTTTTGAAGGGTGATCAGACCGGCTATTCATTTACTGAGGATTTATCCCTGAAAAGTATGAAAGCTGCCGCCAGAACCGCTGCGAATATCGCTTCAGGTCAAAAACGGATTGCACCCGTCGCCCTGACTCCTCAAAAATTGAACAACTATTACCACACCCAACGCTCATTTGAGGATGTTGGCGTGAAGAATGTCGTTGACCTGGTGATGTCCGTAAACGACGCCATTTTCCAACAGGACAAACGCATCGTTAAAGCCGGGATGCGTTACAGTGACAGCGAAAATTACATCCTTCTCGCGAATTCAGATGGTCAATTCAGTACAGATTATCAGCCGATGATTCGTTTGGTTTCCTTCTGTACGGCCGAGCAGAATGGTCAGCGCGAAAGTAATTACTTTGATTATGCCGCCCGGTCTGACTTCGATTTCCTGACGCCGGAAAGATTAACGCGCATGCCTCAGGAGGTCGTTGCACGAACCATTAACCTGTTCGATGCCAAACCTTCACCGGCTGGTGAATTACCGGTTGTTCTGAAGGCAGGTGGTGCCGGGATATTGCTCCACGAAGCGATCGGCCACGGTATGGAAGCTGATTTTAACCGCATCGGCACATCCATCTATTCGGAAAAACTCAATAAAAAAGTCGCGGCTGACTTTGTGAATATCGTTGATAATGGCACCAACCCGAACATTCGCGGTTCCATCAATGTGGATGACGAGGGTTCACCCTCTGAGGAAACCTACCTTGTTGAAAATGGTGTCTTGCGAACCTATCTCCACGACCGGATTTCCGCCAAGCATTATGGCGTCAAACCCACCGGCAATGGTCGGCGCGAGTCATTCAAACACAATCCCATGCCCCGTATGCGCAACACCTATATGCTGAACGGCCCCCATACATTCGATGAAATCGTCGCCAGTGTGAAGTACGGCATCATCGCGGATCAGTTCACCAACGGACAGGTCAACATCGGCCCCGGTGACTTCACTTTTTATGTGAAATCTGGTGCCTTGATTGAAAACGGGAAAATCACCGCACCCATTAAGGATGTCAATATCATTGGCAACGGACCGAAAGTTTTGGAAGAAGTAACCATGGTGGGCAATGATCTGGCAATGTCCGAGGGCGGCTGGACATGTGGCAAAAACGGTCAATCCGTTCCGGTGTCACAAGGCATGCCGAGTTGCCTGGTTTCAGCAATCACTGTTGGTGGAAGGGGGTAAAAAATGGATTTTCTGAATAAAGGTTCTGAAACCAATAAAACTGAATTGGCTTATTGGGCACAAAAATACGCCAAACAAAATGGGGCTGATAACACGAGCATTGTCATCAGTAAAAATCGCTCCATTAATGTGGATTATCGGGATGACAAGATAGATCAACTCAAGGAATCGACACAAAATTCTCTTTGGATCGAGATCTATGCTGGCGGACGCTACAGTTCCCATTCAACCAATGATCTTCGCAAAGAATCATTGGAGAAATTTATAACCAATGCCATCGCCATGACCAAATTTTTGGGTGAAGATCCCTTCCAGTCGCTCCCTGATCCTGCCTTATACCAGGGGAGACCAACTGCGGATTTGCAGCTCTATGATGCCAATTATTCCAAAATGACTGCTGAGGAGCGGGTATCACGTGCAAAAGAATTGCATGATCTCATTAAGGGTCGCGATCCCCGCCTGATTTCCATCACCAGCGGTTTCAGTGATAGCCATTATGAAAACACGCACCTAAAATCCAACGGGTTTGAGGGTAATTACGAAAATTCCAGCTTTTCATGGGGCGCCTCCGTCTCCCTGCGGGGCGAAGATGATAAAAAACCGGAAGGTTGGAAATATTATGGCGCGCGGCATTTAGCAGATCTGCCACCATCGAAACAAATCGCTGACGAAGCTTTCCGACGTGGTTTGGACAGCATGGGTCAGAAAAAAATAAAATCAGGCAAAATGCCCATGCTACTGGAAAATACGGCGGTGGGTGGATTGTTCTGGCGCGTCTTACATCCCTTCTCGGCGGCGGCAATCCAACAGAAACAATCGTTTCTGGAAGGCAAACAGGGACAACGCATCGGTTCGGAAAATCTGACACTCATCGATGATCCCACGATTATTCGTGGAATGGGCAGTCGTTATTACGACGGCGATGGCATCTCAGCGAAAAAACTGGTCATCGTCGAAAATGGCATTCTGAAAAATTACTATGTGGATGTCTATTACGGTCGCAAGCTTGGCATGAACCCCACAACGGGCGGATCATCGAATATTACCTTTAAAACGGGTACGCGTTCGGGTGCTGAAATGGAAGCCGATCTGGATCGCGGTATTCTGGTGACCAGTTTTATCGGCGGTAATGCCAATTCAACCACCGGTGATTATTCATTGGGTATCAGTGGCTGGCTCATCGAGAATGGCAAACGCGTTCAACCGGTAAATGAGATGAATATTTCGGGTAATTTCATCGAATTATTCGAGAATCTATCGGAAACGGGGAACGATCCTTACACCTACTCTTCCCTGCGAGCACCAACGCTATTGTTCGACGGAATCAGTTTCGCGGGAGCGTAAACTCAAATTCAGCTCTTAGTTTTTTTACAAAAATAAAAGAAACTACCATCCCAATACAAAAGCCCGGCTAATCATAAATAGCCGGGCTTTGTTTATTTATCACTTCCCTGCCAAAGAGAATTAATGGGAAGTGCACACATGTTCTTGCCCATTGAAACAGCATGTTCACCTAAATACATGACGATACCAAGCCTGAGTTGATCACCAACCACTCGATGGAATTTGTGTAAACCAAGAAAATCATTTTTTTTAAGGGTGGCACTAGCCTTCACCTCCACAGCCACAAGTTGTCCCTGACTATCTTCCATCACCAGATCCACTTCATAGCCATCCCGATCACGAAAATGGTAAAATTCAATACTCTCTGCTGACCAGCTGGCATGACGTCTGAATTCGTTATAGACAAAAGTCTCTAATACATGACCAAACAAGGTTGGGTTCTGTAAAAGCTGTTTGTCGGAAACATTCAAGATAGAACAGAGCAAACCAGAGTCGGTGAGGTGCACTTTGGGGGTTTTGACCAACCGTTTCACCTGATTTTTATGGTATGGCTGCAGGATGTCCGTAAAAAAGATCCGGTTCAACAGGTCAGTATAATGTCGAACGGTTGGCGTCGTGAGCTGAAACGCCGGTGCGAGCTGGGAAATGTTGAGCAATTGGGCAGATTGGATCGCTAATAACCGCAACAATCGTGGTAGTACACCTGGATGTTGGATGGATGTGAGATTCATCAGGTCCCGCTCAATTATCGTCGCGCTGTAGTTTCGGTACCAGGCTCGTACTCTGGCAAGATCAGGACGTTGAATGGGCTCAGGGTAGCCACCCCATAAAACCCGCTTCACAATATCATCATAGTTCAGTGGCACGGCGTTGCCAGGAAATTTTCCCGCAAACAAATCCGTCAATAAATTACTCCCCACTCTCTGAATTTCACATTGCGCCAATGGGTGTAACCGTAAAATCTCGATACGCCCGGCAAGGGATTCAGAAATTTGTGGTAAGAGCAGAATATTCGTTGAACCGGTCAAGACAAAATGCCCCGGACTGCGGTCCTTATCAACGGCCTGTTTCAGCGGTCTGAATATTTCCGGAACCAATTGGACCTCATCCAAAATACATTTTTGTGGTAGACGATGAACGAAGCCAATAGGATCGAAATTCGCTGCAGTCAGATTTGTTTCATCATCGAATGTCAGATACCCATAGTCATCACCAAGCATTTTGGATAGGGTCGTTTTCCCTGCTTGTCGTGCTCCGTGGATTAACACAATCGGGGTATCAGCCAGAGCCGTTGTAAGGTTATTTAGAATAAATCTTGGATATGTGGTCGAAGCGAACATGATCGGCTGATTATAAATATCTAACTCGGCTAATACAATATCTACTTGTCGGACATTTAATGATCTTCCTATTCTTTACCAACGCCAATTTCGCAGACACTCGGGGACAATCCAACCCGGTCAGGATCGAAATAAAATAAAAAAGCCCGACTAATCATAAATAGCCGGGCTTTTCTTTACAAACCAAATGAGTTGAATGACTTGCTAGGCTTGCGCCACTTCCGGTGATGAAACCACCTTCTTCTTGGAACTGGCCTTGGAAGCCTTCTCGGTTTTTTCCAGCGACTCAAGCGCCAGATCAAAAACCTGACTAACCTCCTCAACAAACTTGAAGGTCAATTTGCGTTTCACATTTTCCGGTAATTCCACGAGATCCCGCTCATTTTTCGCCGGTAAAATGATGGTAGACAATCCCGCACGATGAGCTGCCGTCACCTTCTCCCGGACGCCACCAATAGGTAAAACAGCCCCGCGCAGCGTAATTTCACCCGTCATACCCAGATTGGTTTTTACCAACCGGCCTGAAAGCAGCGAAACCAATGCGGTAAACAGCGTGATACCTGCCGAAGGACCATCCTTGGGGATAGCGCCGGCAGGGATGTGAATATGGATGTCGGTCTTTTCGTGGAATTTTGGATCAATGTCGAATAAGGCAGCATTGGCGCGCAAATACGAATAGGCTGCCTGAGCTGATTCCTTCATAACATCGCCCAATTTTCCTGTCAGTTTTAATGCACCCTTGCCAGGCATCTTGGTGGCTTCAATAAACAAAATGTCACCACCAACTGCTGTATACGCCAATCCAATGGCAATTCCAGGTTTGACCATACGTTCGGCAATTTCACTGTAGTACTTTTGTGGACCCAGATACTTGTCAACATTCTTACGGGTTATCCGGCGAGGTTTGGTATTCCCCTCGGCTTTTTCACGCGCCACTTTACGACAAATGTGTCCAATTTCCCGCTCCAGATTCCTGACGCCGGCTTCCCGGGTGTAGTGGGCAATAATCTCGGAAATCGCGGTATCCAGGAATTGAATCCCCTCATCATCCAAACCTTGTTCTGAAATCTGTTTGGGCATGAGGTAGCTTTTGGCGATGTGGATTTTTTCTTCCTCGATATAACCTGGAAACTCAATTATTTCCATACGATCCCGCAAGGGTCCGGGTACCGGATCCATCCAATTGGCGGTGGCAATAAACATGACTTTGGAAAGATCGAACGGCACCTCGAGGTAATGGTCACTGAAACTATTGTTCTGCTCCGGGTCGAGAACCTCCAAAAGCGCGGATGAGGGATCACCGCGGAAATCCATGCCCAGTTTATCAACCTCATCCAGCATGAAAACCGGATTGCGGGTTTTAACTTTTTTCAACCCCTGAATGATTCGACCCGGCAGTGCGCCGATATAGGTCCGGCGATGTCCGCGAATTTCAGCCTCGTCCCGCACACCCCCCAGACTCATGCGGATAAATTCCCGTCCCATCGCCCGGGCAATGGAGTGACCCATTGAAGTTTTACCGGTTCCCGGGGGTCCAACGAAGCAGAGTATGGGACCTTTTACCGGAGCGTTTGGATCCTGTTGCGTCTTCAACTTGCGCACGGACAAAAACTCCAGAATCCGATCTTTGATGGGTTTCAAACCATAATGATCTTCGTCTAAAACTTCAGCAGCCCGTTTAATATCAACGCTATCTGCGGTCTCGGTCATCCAGGGTAATTCCACCAGCCAGTCCAGATAAGTTCGGGAAACTGTGTATTCTGGTGACGAGGGCGGAATTCGACGCAGGCGATCCAGTTCCTTGTTGGCAACCTTGAGCGTTTCTTCCGGCATTTGCGCTTTGGCGATTTTTTCTTCCATCTCGGTCAATTCGATGGTCTGATCATCTTCGCCTAACTCACGCTTAATTGCCTTCATCTGTTCGCGCAGGAAATACTGCCGCTGCGTTTTGGAAATCTCTTCCTGAACCTCTGTCTGGATTTTTTCGCCGATCTCCTGGCGCTGGATTTCACGATTAAGCAAAACCGTGGCTCTCTCCATGCGAGTTTGCACATTCAGTTCGGCAAGAATTTCCTGTTTCTCGGCATTGGACAGTTGCAGCAGGGAAATTGCCCGGTCAACCAATCGCGCCGGGTGTTGAATATTTGAAAGTAAACTAATATGCTCCTGTGTGATATAGTCTGACGCTTTCGCCAGCTCCTTGAACAAACTTTTAAGGTTGGCCGCCAGGGCATCAATTTCAAGACTGGGCTCGTAAGTCTCTTCCAGGGTTTCTACAACAGCCCTATAATAGGGTGAGTCCTGGGTAAATTTTGCAATGCGAACCCTTTCGCCCCCCTGAACAATCGCACTCTGGGAGCCATCGGGCATTTCCAGAATTTTCATGACGGTGGCGGTCGTACCGATCTCGTAAATATCTTCCGGAATCGGGTCTTCCACCGAACCTTCCTTTTGAGCCACCACGACGATTGTTTTTCTGCCCGTGGGCAACTCACGGATCAATTTTAATGAGCGTTCCCGCCCAATATATAAAGGGATAACCTGTTGAGGAAATAGCACGGTATTTCGTAACGGCATAACAGGGAGTGCATGTATGAATTCTTCAGAAGCCATAATAATTATCATTCCTTTCTCTATTCATCTTCATCTCGTTCCAGCCCCATCAGGGATGTGAAATATTTCATCACGCGTAAAACGCTTACAGTCACCAGGGGGTCACCGCTTTGGCTATTTTTAACAACAGCCGGCCAATATCCATCCGCCAACTGAACCGATTTAAGCCAGTCCAAAAGTTTCCAGACACGCTTTTCAAGTGGCCATTCCATTAAGGTCAAAATTTCAAGAAATCGCAGGGTGCCACCGTGCAAACTTCCAATGCCTGTATATCCATAACCCAGTAAATCCCAGGCGGAAGCATCCTGTAATAAGGTTGTGGAATTACCCTCCAGGAAGTGGCTGAATAAAAATTCAACCGCACGCTTCGCGCCGGCTCTCTTCCGCATGGTAGGGCTCAGGCTGATGGCGTGGGTGATGAGCATTGTGGTCCAGATACAGCTCGAAGCTTTCTCAGGATCAGCGTTTTTCGGCAGATACGCCGGATCAATCCAACCACCATCCGGACGCTGATTATGGAACACATACAGAAATGCTTGTTTAGCGATTGGGTTCGAGTCCAGGCGATAGAGTGCTGTCACCAATAAAGCGTGAGCATGTTGAGGCAAATTACCCGGGAAAGCTCCGGTCGCTTCATCCAGGTTTTTTAAAAGTTGAATGATACCTAACTTCACCCGCTCCTGACTTAGCGTTGCGGTGAGGTCATGCAGGCGGTGTAAAATCTCAGTTTGACGCAGAAATTGAAGAATCTGGATTTGTTCGGGAGACAATTTTTTCGTGGCCACGACCACCGGCCAATTACCGTCCTCCATCTGTTGCTGCATCAGCATCCGGCGGGGACGGTACTTCCGCAAGTTCTTTTTTATGCCCTCATAGACATCCGAATAATTATCTCTCAGGACATCACGGTATAGAAAGAATCGTTCGGGTAAATCCGCCTGATTCTTGAGGGCACGGACAGGATTTGCCCGTAAACCCCTCATCCACTCCTGAAATGAAATATTTTCTGCTTCACGACTCATATTGCTAAACTAATTCCCGGATCAGCTTATTCAAAGCCGTTTGAGCCAGCGCTGATTTAACTTTTTTACAGGCTAATTTAAAACTCGCTGCACCTAATTGATAAAACCGGTGGTTTCCAGGAAAGTGCTGATGAAAAATGGCGTCGGGTTATGACATTTTCAGATTACGTAAAAAAAAGTCCCCGCTTTTCAACGGGGACCAGGGGAGTTGGAGAGTCGAAAGTAGAAAAACTAAGCGCTGAAGGAATGTCCACAACCGCAAGATGAGGCTGCGTTTGGATTTTGAAACTTAAATCCGCCACCCATACCATTTTCAACCCAATCTATGTTGACACCTTCTAAATATTTCAAGCTTACGGGGTCGACAATGATTCGTATGCCATTTGATTCAGCGATTTTGTCCTGATCATCTGCATCGTGCTCGAAAGCGATGCCGTAAGAAAATCCGGAGCAACCACCACCTTTTACATAAACCCGTAGACCGGTGCTCGCCTCCATTTTTTGATCAGCGATCAATCCCCGGACCTTTTGGGCTGCAGTTTCGGTTAGTGTTAACATGTCTATTCTCCTTTTCATATATCCAATAATTGCATCATCGGATGCTTAATTTTCTATTCGTGACCATATTGGTCGCATTAGAATATACGGGCTTATAATCGTAAAGCAAACGGGAACTATGCCGGGTCAATAAGGGTGGCATGCCTTGTCGCCGGTCTTCATTTCTACTTGAAATCATGAATACTCCGAGCTTTGTCAAAATGTAATAGTTGCCACGTGGCATTGAATTTGCCAATTCAGGCTGCGGGGGATACATGGTAGCACACAGATTTAAATGCTTTCCAGTCTTGAGCCGCAAAGTTCAGCCGACCCTAGGTCCATCCGCTCACCCCTACCAAAATTTGGTCAGTCCTATCACGCAAGCATACTTGCGTGAACTTCCAATATTCCTATTAATCAACAGCTTAGGGGGAACCTATGAAACGCATGGGTCTATGTTTTCTGGTTTTGACAGGGATGGTTTGGGCACAAACAACCACGTTTGAGTATATCGGCTCGAATCGCTGCAAACCCTGCCACAGTAAGGCTGAAGTTGGTGCACAATTCGCCCAGTGGGGATCAACCGCGCATGCACACGCATACGAAACACTGCTAACGGACGAATCGAAAGCTATCGCCACTAAATTGGGATTAAAGACCCTACCGGAAAATTCTCCGGAGTGCCTGGTGTGTCATGTTACCGGCTGGGGTTCACCCTCCGGTTACAAATTAGATATTCCTGCAGATGACGCGAAAGCTCTGAAAGCAAACGCGAATCTTGCAGCAGTGGGGTGCGAGAGTTGTCACGGACCGGGTAGCGAATACAAATCAAAAAAGGTTAAAGAGGCTGTTGTAGCCGGTACAATGACCAAGGCAAGCGTTGGGCTGTTGGATCCAACAGAAGCAACCTGCCTCGTCTGTCACAATTCAAAATCACCCACGTATAAGCCGTTTGATTGGAAATCCAAGCAGGCCGCCATTACTCATCCGAATCCTGCACACACTCATTAGCACGATTTGACGCTGAATCACTTTTTGTGGAGTCATTATGCAAAGGCGAGATTTCTTCAAGTTTATGGGCGCATCAGGAGCGCTGCTTTCCGGGGCGTCAGTCCTCGGAGCGGAGCACCAATCTAAAATAGATCCGGACAACGTGGTTGGCGTACTCACCGACTTCACCGAATGCATCGGATGTCGAGAATGTGAATGGGCTTGCAAGAACGCCCATGAAATGGCCACACCACCACTGGAATCCTATAAAGACAAAAGTGTTTTTGCCAATTACCGGAGACCCGATGAGACCGGTTTCACTGTGGTCAATCGCTTTCATGAAAAAGGGTGTACCCAAACCGATTTGGATGTGAAGGTGCAATGCATGCATTGCAACGACCCCGCCTGCGTCTCCGCCTGCATCGTGGCAGCATTGGAAAAACAGGATTTCGGACCGGTGACCTACGATGCCTGGAAATGTATCGGTTGTCGGTATTGCATGGTCGCTTGTCCATTTGAAATCCCGGCCTATGAATACAACAATGCACTGACGCCCATAGTCCAAAAATGCGACATGTGCATCAGTCGTCTGGATGTGGGGAAAATCCCGGCCTGCGTCGAAATCTGTCCCAGAAACGCGCTCACCTTTGGAAAGCGTTCTGATTTAATCAAGGTAGCCCGGGAGAAAATCGCGGATAATCCGGGTAAATATGTCAATCACATTTATGGTGAGACCGAGTTGGGCGGAACATCATGGCTATTCATCTCCTGTGAACCCTTTGATACGCTCAATTTTCCAAAACTTGAACAAGCCTCTGTCGTCACCTTACCCGAAAGTATTCAACACGGTATTTTCAAATATTTCATTCCGCCGGCAATGTTTTACGGACTTTTAGGGATGATCATGAAACTCACAAAGCCAGATTCTGAGACTGCCGACAATACCAATTCTTCATCGGAGGTGCACCATGATTGACCACGCTATGGCTGCGCCGTTGAAGCACAAATACTTCACACCCGGAGTCTGGTTTTTAACCGCTTTGTTCGGCTCGGCACTCCTGATTGCCTTGGTGAGGTTCATTTTCGGATTGGGACTGGTTACGAATCTGAACAATGGCTACCCCTGGGGAATTTGGATAGCGATCGATGTAGCCAGCGGCGTCGCACTGGCTGCTGGCGGCTTCACATCAGCATTTTTAATTCACATTATCCACAAGGAAAAATTCGAAGCCTTGAGTCGTCCGGCATTACTTACTGCCATGTTGGGGTACACCTTCGTGGTCATCGGGCTGCTGGTTGATCTTGGTCGCTATTACAATGTCTGGCACCCACTTTTACCCGTCATGTGGCAGGGAAATTCCGCGCTTTTCGAAGTCGGTATGTGTGTGATGACCTACATAACGGTGCTCTATATTGAGTTCATTCCCATCGTCGCGGAGGAATATCGCAATCGTGTCAACCTCCCGATTCTGAAATTCCTGAACCGTCCAATGGGCAGATTACTGGCTTTCCTGGATAGCAAGATGGGCAAATTCATGTTCATTTTCGTGATTCTGGGTGTGGTCCTTTCGTTTATGCATCAATCCTCACTTGGGGCATTAATGGTTCTGGTGAAAACCAAGATGCACCCATTATGGTGGTCGCCGGTACTGGCGCTTGAATTTTTGCTTTCAGCGATCGCTGTGGGTTTTCCCATGATTATTGTGGAATCACTGGCAGCATCCCGTTCATTCAAGATGAAGCCGGAAATGTCCATTTTAACGCCCTTCGCCCGGTACGTCCCCATTCTCCTTGGATTATATCTGGCAACACGATTCGCAGACCTCACCATTCGGGAAGTCTGGCATTATGTTGACGGGTCATTGGAATCAAGATTCTTCGTGGCAGAAATTTTCTTCGGTGGTCTTTTGCCATTTTTCATGCTGTTGAGTGAAAAGATCCGCCGTTCTCCCAAGTGGCTATTTATTGCAGCGCTGCTGGTCGTTCTGGGCGTGGTATTCAATCGCATTAATGTCTACCTCGTCGCCTTCAAGCCGCTATATGTATCAGCACGGTACTTCCCGACGATCTGGGAAATCTTGGTGACATTAGGGTTCGTCGCCGGCTTAATCCTGGTTTACAGATTCATTGTTATTCACCTGCCCGTCATCCACGCCCGGAGGGACGCGTCATGAAATTGCTCATTACCCTGCTCATCGTTGGAATCGCCAGTTTTAGTTGTGAAAAGGAAAAAATCCATTCACTTCCTCAGGACACACTTTTCGTTTCGACTTCGGACACCGCCAACCACGTGGAGAACATGACGGAAAAGGCGATAGACTGTAACACCTGCCACACTTGCGAGAAACCGACGGCAGCCGATCCCTGTTTGGTCGATTGTCCCAGGGAAAAAACCTGGAATGTCTCAGCTGGCAGCCATTTGCCGGGTGAGGGTCCGGAAATTGTCATCATTGACCAACTGGAGAAACTGTACCAACCCGTCATTTTTCAGCATCGGTTCCACTCCAGTATGGCGACGATGGGTGTCGGTTGCTCAGCGTGTCACCACTACAGTCCCGAGGGAAAAATTCCACCTTGTCGGGATTGTCACGCGAACGAGACAACCGCCACGAATTTGCGTCAACCCAGTCTCAAGGGCGCGTACCACAGACAATGTCTGAATTGTCACCGGGAATGGAGTCACGATACGGATTGCGACGTTTGTCACCTACCTCTGGATCCAAATTCCCCGAGGCCGGCAACCATCGATCGGACTGACATCATTGGGGTGGACCACCCCACCATTCACATTCCGGAAAAGCAGGTTTTCAAAACGCCAGAAGAAAAGGAAACCGTGGTGACATTCCACCACCAGGAACACGTGGAATTGTACAAGTACCGCTGTGTCGATTGCCATTGGGATGAAAACTGTAGTCAATGTCATGATACGCTTGGGAAGATCAAGTCATTTGGCGATAAATTGGAAGCACACCATTCTCCCTGTACTACCTGCCACAATACGGTTTCAGAAAAAACCTGCGGGTTCTGTCATCAAAAACAGGAGAGTAAGGGGTTCACTCATGAGCTGACCGGGTGGCCGATGAACCGTTTCCACAAAAAACTGACCTGTGCCAGTTGTCATCCTCAGAATCAACCATTGCAGAGGCTCAATAAAACCTGTACCGCATGCCACACGAATTGGTATACCGGTAATTTTAGCCACGTTGTCACTGGTTTGACGCTGAGTGAATCCCATGTGGAACTGGAATGTACCGAATGCCATCTGGAGGATAACTTCGCCCAGCCGCCCCAGTGCGAAACCTGCCACGATGGTGACGTGAGCTACCCGGACGACCTTCCCGGAGAGAAGGAGTAAGCCATGAAGTTTCGGTTATTTTTAATGGGTATCGGTATCGGTCTGGTTCTGACGGGAATACCACTTACAGCTCAGGTCGTGTCTGTTCAAAAAACCCCGGAAGTTGTTATCCTGGACCAATTGGAGAACATTTTCGAACCCGTCATTTTTCAACACGGACTTCATGCGGACATGGCAACCATGGACGAGGGTTGTGCGGTTTGTCATCATTTTAGTCCGGATGACCGGATTCCCCCCTGCCGCGAATGTCATTCTATAGAAATCGAAGAACACGATCTCGCCAAACCGACCCTGAATGGAGCCTATCATCGTCAGTGCCTGAATTGTCACAAGGAGTGGGAAAGCAAAGAGGTTTGCGAAACCTGTCATGCCCGGAAGGTCGAAGACGGCGGGAATCAAAAAACTCCCCTGGTGGACAAAACAGATATTATTGGAGTAGCTCATCCGGAAATCCATGTTCCGGAAAAACAGATTTTCAAAACCAAATTTAAGGCAGGGAAATTGGTAACCTTTCATCATAGGGAGCATATTGAACTTTACCAATTCCAGTGCGTGGATTGTCATCATCAGGAAAATTGCAGCACGTGTCATGAAGGGATTCGCAAGATCGCCCCTTTGCAGAAAAAGCTGAATGTTCACCACGATCCGTGTCTGGGTTGCCATGACACAGAGACAGAAAGCAAATGTGGTTTCTGCCACATGAAGACTGAAAGTCCGGGATTTTCACACAATCTCACGGGATGGCCACTGAATACCCATCATGAACGCTTGCCGTGCAACGCCTGTCATCCTGCAGATCGGCCGTTAAACCCACTTGAGACGACCTGCATTAATTGTCACACCAATTGGTTCAATGGTAACTTCGACCACGAGGTGACAGGGCTGGAACTCAGCGATACCCACGTTGAATTTGAGTGTGGTGATTGCCACCTTGATGAAAAATTCGAGAATCCGCCCGACTGTGCAAGTTGCCATGACGATGATGTGTTCTACCCGGATTTCCTGCCGGGAGAGAAAGTGGAATAATTTTTCGAATTGACGACCTCATAAAAAAGCCTCCGGTTTTACCATCGGAGGCTTTGATTTTTAACTTATCAATGGCTCTTTTTAGCCTGATTCTTACTCTCACTCCTTCTTCTTGCTCTTAATTCTGGTCTTTTTAGATCCTCCGCCATTGTGTAGACTTTTTCAGTCGCATGCATGCATCTTCCCTTGCAAAGAACCGTGTAAGTCCGCAATCTGCGCACACAACCACATCAAATTTAGCACTGGAAAGAAATTTACCCAAGCCGGGTAAATAGTAAGGCGCATAGCCACCACCAGCACTGATGCGCTCGGTTTTATATAAATTGGTACTGGTACAATTTGGACAGGGTTTGATTTCAACAGTCAAAACGTCACCTCCTTGAAACTTTTAATGACGCTCCCCGTCGCAAGCGGCGGGGTATCAATCGGTATGGTTGAAATTTATTCGTATCGCCCCCAGGGGCGGGGAATATTACCCATGAGATCCCGAATAGCTTCGCTTTCGGGATTAGTTCGACTGTATAATTTCATTTCGCTTTGCTTCTGAAATTATAGTCTCACTGAATTTAAATCACATGCAAAATGACCGTCGCCTATTCGCCCTTTTAAAACCTGTCAAAGGCTGGT
>MNWS01000069.1 GCA_001872685.1 Fidelibacterota bacterium CG1_02_48_14 | reverse complement strand
ATAGTATCAGCTCCAGGATGGGAGCGCCAGCCACCCCGTCACGAATCGTGATTGGTGCTATGATCATCAAGCATATGAAAAAGCTTTCGGATGAAGAGGTCATCGAAGACATCCGGGAAAACCCCTACTACCAGTACTTTTTGGGGTTTGAGGATTTTCAATACCGAACGGTGTTTGTGCCCAGTTTGTTTGTTGAGATTCGTAAGCGTTTAGGAATTGAGCGAATCCAGAAGATCAACGAGTTATTTTTGTCAAAGATAGACGCTCAGGATGATGAATACGATCCACCAGAGCCCGGTAATTCCGTATCTAGAAATAGAAATCTCTAACTTCAACTTCATGCGCTTCAGGATCAAATTTACTGAGATGGCTGATGAACTCTTTGGCATAAACATTTTCGTTATTCAATTTGTATTCTTCAACGATTTCTTCCAGTTTTTTATGATCAAGGACACTGCTTAAATAATGTTTTTCTTCCTGATCGTCATAGATTCGATAAATAAGCGCACAGTTGTTCATGGTCATTCCCCTAGTTATTAAATTAAAATTGTATCCGCATGCAGGATATCCGAATAGAGTTCGGATTTAATGGCCTCCGCATTTTTCCGGGCGTTTGCAAGGGCATCCAGAATATATCTCCTGGCTGTAAATACTTTCCGCTGATCCTCGTTGGCTTCATTCAACAGCAAATATCCCACATAAATATAGGTATAAAGCTCAACCAGGTCCTTAGATGCAACCTCTTGCAGACTGACGTCCTGTTTCTCTTTGACATATTTCAGGCTTTCATAAAACAGACTTCTGATCTCTATCAGCACATTGAGCAAATGAGACAAACTGCCTTTGTATTCCTGCGCTTCCCAGGCATTGAAATATTCAGCCAAAACATCGTTGATGACACCGCCGGCGGCCGCGACAATCTGGAGCTGGGAGGTGCCTTCATAGATGTTGGTGATCCGGGCATCTCGCACCAGACGTTCCACCATAAACTCCTTCATATATCCCGTACCACCGTGAATTTGAAGGGCATCGTAGGTAATCTTATTAGCCGATTCACTTAAAATGTATTTCGAAATAGGCGTTAAAAGCCCAACCACTCTCAGTGCTTCTTTCAATTTTTCATTGACGTCAGCGAACGGCTGTTTTTCAAGTTTGAGCTTCTCCACCAACTCTTCCAGCTTCTCTTTTTTATCAACCCAGATACCGGATGCATATAACAAAGAACGATTCGCTTCCAGCGTTACACGCATGTCAATCAGCATGTTTGAAACTACGGGCAAATTGTAAATGGGTTTTCCAAACTGTTCCCGTGCTTTGGCATATTTCAACGCTTCTTCATAGGCTTGTTGCGATATGCCCAGGGATTGTGCACCAATTCCGATACGCGCCCGGTTCATCAAATACATGACATACTTCAGTAATCCGAATTTTCTTGATCCGACCAATTGGGCCGGCGTGTCATTAAACTGAAGCTCACAGGTGGGGGAGCCGTGAATGCCCAGTTTATGCTCGATTCTTCTGACCTTTACCGTGTCATCGCCGTAGCAGACTAACATGCTCAATCCCCGGGCATCGGTCGTCCCGGGTTCAGTTCGGGCCAGGACCAGCAATACTTCTCCATTGCCGTTGGTAATAAATCTTTTTACGCCGCGCAGGAACCAGTTGCCGTTTTCATCCTGATAGGCATTCAGTTTGACTGCCTGCAAATCCGACCCGGCATCGGGCTCGGTCAGCACCATCGCGCCGGTATATTCACCGGTCACAAATTTTGGGAGAAATTCCTGTCTCTGAAGTTCATTACCAAACCGTTCAATGGTTTTCCCGATGTCCTGCAATCCGAAGATGTTCATTAAGGACGCTTCGGCGCGAGAAATGAGCTCAACCGCAATCATATAGATGATAGTTGGAAAATTTAAACCACCATATTCTCGAGGCAGGATCATGCCCATTAACTCTGCCTTGGAGAGCATTTCCAGAGCTTCTTTGGTGCCCTGTGCGTATTCGACTTTTCCGTCTTTGAACACGGCACCTTCTTCATCGATCTGAGCAGCACGCGGGGCAACAAAATTTGCAGCAATATCACCTACAACTTCGAGAACCTTTTTATAATTTTCCTTAGCGTCTTCATAGTTCAAGGGAGCATCATCAAACAGACCCGCTTGTTTAAAATTATCCTCCGTCATCTCGACGATTTCTTTTAGATCAAGTCGGTCGAATTGATATAGCAGATCGGTATTGTCTGTGAAATAATTAGGCATAGTCTATCTCAGCTTTTCTTTGAAGGCATTTATAAACATGGGAATAATCTGCATGGCGTCTCCGACAATTCCGTAATGTGCAACGCCGAAGATCGGAGCTTCAGGATCGGTGTTGATGGCGATAATTTTATTGGATTCCTGCATGCCCGCCCGGTGTTGAATGGCACCCGAAATACCGCAGGCGATATAGAGTTTCGGTCGTACCGTTACGCCAGTCTGTCCGACCTGCCTTTCCGGTGGAACGAAACCGGCATCCACGGCCGCTCGTGATCCGGCAACTTCTCCACCGATGGTTGCAGCCAGTTCATTGATCAATTTAAAATTATCAAGCGTTCCCATTCCATACCCGCCTGCAACAATTATGGGTGCGGCTTTTAGGTTCACTTTATTTTCGGTACGATACTGGTCAATGATTCTGATAATATGATCGATTCCGTTAGGTGTATAGGGTACTTCGGTAATTTTGCCTTTGACTGGTTTGGAGAGAGGCTCCATTTTCATCACACCCTCTCGAACAGTGGCCATTTGAATCTCGTTGTCAGGTGTGATGATTGTGGCAATGATATTACCGCCAAATGCGGGCCGGATTTGCAGCAGCAGATCCTTATACTCTTTTTTCAAGTAAGTGACATCCGAGATTTGCAGATCGGTGCAATCGGCCGTGAGTCCACTTTTTGTGTGAGATGCCACTCTGGGAGCTAAATCGCGCCCGATAACAGTCGCGCCGAAAAGCACAATTCGCGGTTTATGTTTTTCAACCAGTTCGTTCAAAATTCGGCTGTAAGGCATTGTTAAATAATTGTGTAGCTCAGGATCGTCGACAACCAGGGCTTCTTCAGCCCCATACTTGAAAGTCTCTTTGGCAATGTCTTTCACGTCACTGCCGATAACCACCGATTTCAACTTTCCTTTTAAATTTTCGGCTAATTTCAAGCCTTTGGATAATAATTCGAAACTGACCTCAGCCGGTTTCCCGCTCCGTTGCTCGACAAAAACCCAAACATCAGTATTGATATTGTTTCCCATTTCGATTATCCCAGAATGTGATTATCCATTAATTCAGCAACTAAATTCGCCATACCCTCTTTGGTTGGCGGAATGGTTTCGTGATTCCCGCCGGCTAGTACCACCGATTCAACTTTATGAACCTTGGTTGGAGAACCATGAATGCCACAGCGGGTGATATCCAGTTGAAGATCGTCCATGGTCAGAGTCTGGATATACAAATTTTTGGCAATATGTTCCTCTTTTAACCGGTCAATATATAAGAGCGAATTTTCTTCGGTGAGGCTTTCAAGTTCCATTAAGGTTTTAGCGTTTTTATAGGCCATTAAGCGTTTGGCTTTGAAGGGTCTGGGAAAACAGGCATCCTTTAATACGGTCATCAGTACTGGCAGTGTTGATTCAAGGATTTCAAATCCACCGTCGATTTTTCTTTTAACCTTTACAGTCTTACTGGTGGTTTCAAGGATTTCCTCGACATAGGTAATTTGCGGGATATTCAGCTTCTCGGCAGTTTGTGGCCCAACCTGGGCTGTATCACCATCAATCGCCTGCCGACCGGCGAAGATAAAATCATAGTGGCCGATCTTTTTAATGGCTTCGGACAAAACGTAAGAAGTCGCCAGTGTGTCAGCTCCGGCAAACTTCCGATCGCTGATGAGAATCGCTTCGTCGGCACCCATGTAAAGACATTCACGGAGAATATCCGATGCCCGGGGCGGCCCCATGGTAATCGCTGTGATTTTTCCACCTTCCTGATCTTTAATCCTCAGTGCCAATTCAAGTGCAACCCGATCTTCGTGATTAAAAATAGCGGGTAATTTTGCCCGGTTGACCGTCCCGTCATCTCGCATCACCTGTCCGGAAATATTGGCGGTATCCGGAACCTGCTTGACCATCACAATACTATTTTTCCCCATAATACCTCTTCCTGTTGGTGCTCAAAACACTAGCAAAGTTTGAGCCTAACAAATAAGGATGATTTTGTTAGCTTCCAAATCCACCCCACCACCATGTTTTATCTGATTGGTCCGAAGAAGTTTAACGGGGAAAGCCACGATCCACCATAAAAAAATGGTTTGTTCGTACCGGACATTTTAAGTGAGTCCGTTAGCAACTGTCCTGAGCTAAAAATTTATAGTGGTTGAGGTTTGGTACTCCGGACAGGACTCGAACCTGTGACCGACGGATTAGAAATCCAGTTACAACATCTTGTAGATAGTTCTATATAAGGGATTGAGTGGTGTCGCAAACATGCGTTCCCCACAGGTTCCCCAATTTGTGCATTTAATTGCTCGTAATACATGCCTACCATCCGGAACCAGCGGTTAACCCCTTCGATACTAGTGTTATGTTAATCACTATATGACGGATATAAACGTTTGAGTTTTATCCGAGCCGTTTCTGTATTAAACTGCCAATTGATTGTTGACTTTATAGAATTCCTCCGCCGCTCCCAGGCTTTAACTTCTCTTATAACTTTCTCTTTTGTAGATATGTGTCGATTAAGGCACTGGCGGCTCAGAACCTGAAGTTCAATTTCAGCCATATTTAGCCAACTTCCGTGTTTCGGCGTGAACACAAACTCAAAACGATTTCGAAGTCTCCGTGCTTCCTCCGGGGAAAATGCTTCATAAAAAGCGGACAGGGTGTGAGTCCCCAGATTATCCATGACTAAGGTGATTTTCTCCGCTTCGCAATACGAATACGATATATCTTTAACAAAAGAAGCCCAGTCTTTCTTCGTCTTTCTTTCAGTGATTTTCACCAAGCGTTTCCCTCGAAGCGGCTCGTTGGCTATAAAAATATTTACCATACCGTGACGGATATATTCATAATCAATTTTCCGCTCCTGCCCCGGGCTTATTGCTATTTGTCCCTTAGCTTCGATCAGCTGTTTCGGGGACTCGTCCATGCAGACCACTGGATGCAATTTGTCGTAGCCCTGCTTGTAAATATCCAGAACCTTCTCCATGTTCGCTACAAATTCACTGCTCTGCCCTGGCGGAATAACCCATCCCTTTACTTTCCAAGGCTTAAGTTCGTTTTTTTTAAAGCCCGTCGGACGGAAACATGAGAAATGCTATCTACATAATTGAGCTCAACCAGCTTGTCTGCCAACAGTCTCAGGCTCCAGCGTGAAAAGCCCTCAGGGGGTTCACCGCAACACAAGGTAACAAGCTTAGCCTCTAAATCGCCATCCATCTTCTTTGTGAAGTTCTGGTCGGATTTTCTTCGCTGGAGAACGGCATCCAGTCCACCCTCAATAAATTTTTTCTTTATCCGGTCAATGGTTCTGGGGCCAATCTTAAGAATACGAGAGATGTCGCTGTTCGTAATTCCGGTATCCCTTGAATATTCACCCTTATCACAATTTAAAAGTATGTAGGCAGCCCTGAACGCCAGTGAGCTGTGTTTCCCCCTGTTAATGATAGTGTTCAATTCTTCCGATTCTTCCTTCGTCAATTTGATCGTATACATTATCATCATTCTCTCCTTTTTTGGGAGATAATATATGAACGACATACGCCATTATCAAGTTAACATAACACTAGTTCGTCAGCACGCACTTCGCTACAGTCTGCACCATTGGCATTATAAAACTATGCCTGCCCCACGAATGGTTCGAGCGTTACCGAGTTATCGGAGCCTAACATCTGAGCAATATACTCGGGTGGGAATTTCGTATAAATCATGGTAGTTTTAATATCACCATCCCTAGTCAAGCTTTCCTGATCCGGTATCTCTGTTTCGGACTACGGGGACTATCCGGATTCTGCATCTCAATCAATCTGGCTTTCAATGCGGGATTCAAATAATTCTCCCGGAAAGTCTG
>MNWS01000218.1 GCA_001872685.1 Fidelibacterota bacterium CG1_02_48_14 | reverse complement strand
TTTCTTACTCTTTCTTCTTTCCTCTTGCTCTGAAAAAAACCAACCCCTCTTTTATTCTTCCGTCAGTTGCCGGACAGGCTCCCTTAAAAAGGGGAGAATTCATCCAGCCGCAGTTGCAGCCAACGAATTATGCCACGGCCAGCTTCTGGGAAACAATCTCGTGATTCCTTCTCGTACTCGTTCTCGTTCTCGGTTTCTTACTCTTACTCTTACTCTTGCTCTTTCTGCTTTCCTCTTTCTCTATTCCGGCATCTTGGTATAATCGAGCTCCGACCCAAGGACACTGTGAGGAATCATAAATATCGCGAACATCAATAGCGCTGCGAAAATAATGGCCAACCGGCTGCGGTGTTCCCCATGGTTCTTCCACCAGGCGAAAATCCAACCCACAAAGGCAATCAGAGTCTTGTTGTCCGTCAGGTCCCAACCAAACGGCACACCCGTCCAATAGGCATCAAATGCATATTTTTGCACCAGTGGCCCCATGATCAATCCACCGATAAACACCACTGCGATCGTCCAATAAAGGAGATTTTGCGGTTTGCCATTCTGCCCATCAAGGGCTTCCATCCCGGTTCGATTCGAAAGCAGCATCGCACCAAAGATGAAAAATATGTGCGGAATCAATACGCCAAGCGGAACATGCCCTTTGTAACGGATAATTACCGGCTTTTCACCGGTAAGTGAGATCAGATCGCCGGGACCGGATTTGATCAAAACCTTATACATGACCTTTCCCGCAGCGGGCTGACTGGGTAGTTCGGCCACAACGGTTCCATCATTCTGTTGAAGCATGGGAACCGTGGTCCACTCATCGTTGGATTTGTACCGGCGATATTGGAGAAATGCCTGCACTGAGCTGTCCGGCAATGCCAGAATCACCGGCGTGTCTGACCCGGTTGTGGCTGATCGCGTGAGTTCATAGGAAATTGTTTGGCCATTAATGGTCATCTCATCTTCCACCGGGTAGGTGGGACCCGTGTGCCGCTGGTACCGTGCGGATGCCAGTGTAATGGCTAATGCGACAAGCCATAGAATGACCGGGTATTTGGCAATGTTGAGTCTGATCAAAGGACAACTGGGCATGGACACCTCCGAATGATTGATGGTCCGGCGAAACCATGCGAATCATATGCCAACAGCAAGTATGGATTAGCTTAAGCCGTTGGAAAATAACTCATGCCGAGTGATTTTTATTTCCGAACCTGAGCTGAACCAGCAAGGCGCCGACAGCGACAAAAATCATCCCCAGCCCGGTTTTGGCGGTGATGGATTCACCAAGAAAAAACCAAGCCAGCAGGGCGATCTGAATGAGCATGGTGCCATTAATAATGGAAGATTGCATGGCGGTTAAGGATCGCAAGGTCACATTCCACAAGGTGAATGCAAACGCAGTGTTGATAATCGCCATCCACAGCAGGTAGAGTCCGTTGGAAAGGCCGATTGTGGGAATGCCATCCTTCATGATTCCCACCAAAAGCAATACCAGCGATCCGATGCCCATACTGATTACCGTGACAATCACCGGCGAAATAGCACCGGAGCGATTAATTTCTCGTCCCAGTGTACTCGAACCGGCATTGACCAGCACCCCAAAGATCATGATGATTAATCCCAGCCCTTCACCGGACTTGAGGTGAACGGGGAAAAAGTAAATGAATATTCCCAGGACGAAAAAAAGGATACCGGCGATTTGCAGGCGCGTAGGTGCTTCCTGAATAAAAAGCTTCCCCATGAAAACCACGATAACCGGTGTGAAATTCAGCACCAGGCTCACAGTCACGGAGGGTAAAAGTGAAAGCCCCAGAAACAGGGTTCCCTGTGTTAAGCTATAGAATAAAACCCCTAAAGATGCGAGTTTGACCCACTGGGTAGCGGTAAGGTTTTTTAGTTGATTGCGATATTTTGGCGCTAAAGCAAGTGGCAGCAGAGCGAGAAAGGCGATACTATAACGCAGTCCTGCGAAGGTGAGGGGTGGAATTTCTGCCAGACCCCATTTGATAATGATAAAGCTGGTTGACCATAGAAATGTCACCAGTAAAGCTTGCAGCACCGGGCGCATATGTGATTGGGGTTGGGTCATCAGGTATTTTGGGTCAGTTGGATTGTGGAAATAAAAACAGGGTGTGAGAATTAATCACACCCTGTAATGTCGTGGTCTTTTTATCTAAGCTCGGCCGAATTCATTATTTACAGTGAAGACAACCGAACACGGCCACTTAGTACCGTCTGGGACGGTCGTTCGGCCGGCCGGGTTTGCGCTCCCGTGCTTCATTGATCTGCAGGGTACGTCCGTCAAGGGAGTAATCCTGTAAACCTGCGATGGCTTTTTTGCCCGGTTCTTCATCCATTTCCACAAAACCGAAGCCACGAGGGCGACCGGTTTCACGGTCTGTGATTAACTTAACTGTGAGAACCTCGCCGTATTCGGCAAACACGTTGCGAATATCGTCTTCTGAGGCACTGAAGGGCAAATTGCCCACATAAATCGTCTTCATCTGATCTCCTGTGATTGTCTTTTGCCCGGCATTTAGGGGAGCCGGGTCTCAAAATGCCCCTTAGGAAAACGATACGTCCATTCATCGCAAACGCAATTAATCGACATTTTCGTTTGCGCCACCGCCCATGCCATTCCAGCCATTACAACACCTGACGGAAGATTTCCGTTCAAGTGAATACAATGATTTCTGGTAGAGAGGCGGTTGGTCAAAATTTTGTCGTTCGTGTGAGTCTGTGTAAAATGATGTGTTTCCTAAATCAACGCCGGAGTTTAATCAGCGTTACTCAGAATGCAAAGAAAATGATAACAAAAATAAAAATAAATAGAAGGGGTGTTTTTAGAGTAAGAGAAAGAAGAAAGAGCAAAAGTAAGAAATCGAGTACGAGAGCAAGAACAAACCCATAGAACACGGATACCACAGATGAGACGGATTCACACGGATCAATCATCCCATCAATAAAAAAATGATAAAACCTGACCGGAAATGTCTCCCTGGGGCTGTCCTGAGCCCCGTCGAAGACCTCCCTGGGCTTGGCACTTGGTGACAAGTACACAAACCTCTGGATGTTTTAATAATACCGCGAAGCGGTTACAGTATTGAAATAAACCTCTGCGTCCCTGCGGGAGATTTATTATCAGGGACTAAAGTCCCGATCATTTGGGTGGGTTATAATCCCCAGGCTACCCCTATCAAAGGGATCCCTCTGGGAAAGCCTGGGGCTATGAAAGTCCACGACATGAATAAGGAACTTCCCTCTCAGGTATTTCACCACCCTTGCGCTCGCCGCGTCGTTGTGCGAGAGGGTTTACCAGATTGAAAAAAAAGAGGCCGTCTCGGGTATTGAGACAGCCTCAATTCAATGACCCATTTTTTCAAGCCCGGAAAATTCATTCGTAGGAATTAAAAATGATTCCCGGGCAGGGTCGCTTAATACCGTCTGGGACGGTCGTTAGGCTTGCGGGCTTGGCGCTCCCGTGCTTCATTGATCAGCAGTGTACGCCCATCCAGGGAATAATCCTGCAAGGCCGAAATGGCTTTGTTACCCGGTTCATCATCCATCTCCACGAAACCAAACCCCCGGGGGCGGCCGGTTTCACGATCGGTGACCAGTTTAACTGAATGAACCTCGCCGTATTTTGCAAACAAGTTGCGAATATCGTCTTCTGAGGCGCTGAAGGGCAGATTGCCCACGTAAATCGTCTTCATCTCGTTTCATCTCCTGTGATTATCTTTTACCCGGCATTTCAGGGCTCCGGATTTCTGTTTGCCCTTGTTTAGGAATGCGAACATGATCCCCAAACGTCAGATCCTTAACCAAAGACAAAACCTGAGTTTCAGTGTCTGGTGTTCGTAAGTCCACTTCAAACCCGGGTAAAAAGTCATTAACCAAGTTGATGCAATCGTTACTCACAGAAGTGCTGAGATTCGTCATTTTTTTGTCGGTTGTGTTAGTCTGCAATAAATGGTGTCATTCCTAAATCAACGCCAAAGTTTAAATTTTGATAAATTAGAAAACAAAGAAAATGACACCCAAAACTGATCTGACAATGTAATGCCGTATATTGTATCTGAACTTATCCCCGAATAACCAAAAACACCATATATGCCACATAGCCTACAAGGAATACAGCTGCCTCGCCGCGATCAAGTATCCGTTTTTTTCCGATAAAGTTGGTAGCAAAGAGAATAAGCGTCGCTGCAACCGCCACCCCAATATCCGTATTTGCCGAGGTCTGAATCGGCAGGGGTTTGATCATGGCACTGATTCCCAACACAAAAAAGACATTGAAAATATTGGACCCGACGACATTGCCCACTGCAATATCCGCATTTTTTTTCGATGCAGCTACGGCGGAGGCAGCCAATTCCGGTAACGATGTCCCCAACGCAACAATCGAATACCCGATGAATCCCTCACTGGCTCCCAAAATCTGGGCAAGAAAGATAGCGCCACCCACAATCCATTTGCCACCCAATGCCAGGCCAATCATGCCCAGCACGATTTGACCCGAGGATTTCAGTGGACTCTGGGTCGCGTCGGGCAGCAACTCGTTCAGTCCGCTGAATCGACGCGCCACACCAAATACATAATAGATGAACAACAGAAAGAAGGTGAGGAACACGATGCCGTCAGTCCGGGACAAAATATTATCAGCCACACCATCGAGGAGGCGATCATTGGCAAGCACGCCCAACAGGATGACGGCCATCAGGCTGAACGGGATTTCCTGAAAAATAGTGCTGCCCTTGACATGCAACGGATAAATCAAGCCGGCAACGCCGAGAATCAACAGAATGTTGGTGATGTTGCTGCCAACGACATTGCCAATAGCCAAATCTGCCGAGCCGGAATAGCTGGCAAAGATGTTGACAAACAACTCCGGCAATGATGTCCCAAAAGCGACGACAGTCAGACCTACGATCAGGTCGGGAACATTGAATCGCTTCGCCAGCGCAGCCGCGCCTTCAACCAACCAATCGGCACCCTTGATGAGTACAACGAACCCCAAAACGAATAAAATAATGTCCAGCATAGTCGCAACATTTCCCGGGTTTAAGGTTGACCAGAAGGCGGTTGCGGATGCACATAGATTCCGTCAAATGTGACAGCCCAATGAATGCCATCATCATCGGATGATTCGATCAATTGATGAACATTCACCGGGTTTTTTGGGTCTGGTTCGATGGTCATACGATTCAGGCGAGCTGTGCCATCACGGGAAACATCTTCACCCAAAAAATGCATGCCGCCGTCAATAAAATCGCCTTCATAATAGGTGTGATCGCCACCCTGGCTCACCCACACCTGCATCCATTTACCGCTGGCCGGGTCGAAATAGTTGGTACTTTGCCCGGTCGTCCCCGAAACAGAAACCCAATTCTCCTGGACCATGCAACCCTGAACCGCTTTTTCGATGTGATTGGTGCCAACGCGGGTACCCACAGAGTTGTAAACCTCCCAATCGCCCAGCCAGAAATCGAACTGGCGAAAGCGCTCATCATACTCACAGGGGTTGGCATTCTGATCACCACGCTTTAGCACGTCCAGAAACCGTGGATCACGTCGCAAAGCACTCAATTCAGCATCGGTTTCTAACTGCTTCAAGCCGGCGAAACCAGAATCCAATGCTTTGTTTAGCCAGACAAAGGCTTCCTCCAGATTTCCCTGCCGTACACTCGTGCGGGCGAGGTTGAACCGTACGATTGCCTGTAATGGACCGGGTTTATCCCCCTGCGAAAAGGCTGAAATGGCTTCACTGTACCGCTGTAGTTGGACTTGTGATTGGCCCAAACGAAACCAGGCTAAGGCATTGCCGGAATCACTCGCCACAATCAGGGAGTAAGCGGCTACCGCTTCCCGGTAGTCCTGATGTTTGAAAAATGCGTCCGCCTCAGCCATTGTCGGTGATTGGGAAAAGACACTTCCGTGAATGACCAGGAGTGCCAGGACAATCCGGATTCTCCAGCCGTGGGATATATTTTTTTCCATGGATTCGCTCCCTTTGAGGTGTGAGGAGTGTCAGCCCCCGGGAAATCACACTCGGGCAAAACCTAAATATTTTCGCAATTACCACCAATTGAATTCAGTGAGACTATAATTTCAGAAGCAAAGCGAACTGAAATTATACAGTCGAACTAATCCCGAAAGCGAAGCTATTCGGGATCTCATGGGTAATATTCCCCGCCCCTGGGGGCGATACGAATAAATTTCAACCATACCGATTGATACCCCGCCGCTTGCGACGGGGAGCGTCATTTTTCCGAAAGCGAAGCTATTCGGGATCTCATGGGTAATATTCCCCGCCCCTGGGGGCGATACGAATAAATTTCAACCATACCGATTGATACCCCGCCGCTTGCGACGGGGAGCGTCATTTTTC
>MNWS01000188.1 GCA_001872685.1 Fidelibacterota bacterium CG1_02_48_14 | reverse complement strand
CCGAAATGACAGACATCCTCCTGGATGAAAAAGGTACGCTCGACAAGTACGAAGGCGATGCCATTATTGCCTTCTATGGTGCCCCGGTCAAACTGGAGGATCACGCCGAACGCGCTGTGAGAACCGCCATCCGGATGCAAGCCCGTTTAGGCGAACTGCGTGAGAAATGGAAATCTGAAGGCGATCGTTGGCCAGAATTCGTCCACTATATGCAGATGCGAATCGGCATCAGCTCCGGTGAGATCGTTACGGGAAACATGGGTAGTATGGGCCGAATGAATTATACCATGATGGGTGATCCGGTAAACACCGCTGCCCGCCTGGAATCATCGGCAAAACAATACGGCGTGTATACGCAGATCAGTCACCATACAGCCAAACTAATAGGCGACGAATATGTCCTGCGGGAACTGGGAACCACCCGCGTGATGGGCAAACAGGAAGCCCTGCAAACTTTTGAGATCATTGGCTATCGTCAAGATTTGACCGACGCTGACCGAAAACTACTCGAAGTTTGGGGAGAGGCCTTAAAGCTCACCAAGCAACAGAAATGGGATGAGGCTATCAAAGCTTTCCTGGAAGCTGAGAAGCTGGAACGCCAGTTTCCCGGCCGTAAATCAAATCCCTGCCGAACCTATTTGGATGATCGCATCCCACACTGGCAAGCCAATCCTCCGGGTGAGGACTGGGATGGTGTCTGGGTATTTACATCCAAATAATCGCCATCTGTTACGAACACATTTTAACCCTCTGGTTTCGTTCCGACTCAAACCATTAACTGCAACCCAATTCCCTGCGGCGTTGCAAACCCTTTCACGGAGTGTATCTTTCACCAATGAATACGCAAACAATCAGAGGAAGGGTTCTTTGGGCTGACGATGAAATCGACCTGCTAAAACCCCACGTCCTGTTCCTGCAACAAAGAGGTTTTGATGTCACTACCGCCACAAATGGTGATGACGTCCTGTCCCTCGCCCGACAGGAGGCATTCGACATTGTCCTGCTCGACGAGATGATGCCCGGGAAGGATGGTCTCGAGACTTTGAGCTTGTTGAAAGGTTTTCTCCCAGCTCTCCCCGTCATCATGATCACCAAAAATGAAGAAGAGTCGTTGATGGAGGAGGCAATCGGCAGTCAGATAGCGGATTACCTCACGAAACCGGTCAATCCGTCACAAATTCTCTCAGCCATCATGAAAAATCTTGAGAAACATCGAATTTCTCAAAATCGTATGGGTGAACGCTACATCCAGTCGCTGAACGAGATGTCAGCGCGGCTTGGTGGAGAATTAACACCTGCCCAATGGATTGATGTGCATCATCAGTTGACCCAATGGGAACTTGAATTGAACGACGCCGGCGAAACCAGCCTGGACGAAATGCTCGTGCAACAAAAACAAGAGGCCAATGCGCTCTTTTCGCGGTTCGTAACCCAGCATTATGAACGCTGGACGAAAAGTCCCTCTGATGAGCGTCCGACCCTGTCACCGGACGTCTTGGGAAGATTCGTTAAACCACAACTATTGAATGGACAAAAAATCCTCTTTTTAGTTCTGGATGGCATGCGCTGGGATCAATGGCTCACGCTGGAATCGCTGCTCTTCCCGGATTTCAAAATCAATCGAGCAGGCTATTTCTCGCTTCTGCCCACAACCACTGAGTTTAGCCGGAATGCACTGTTTAGCGGTCTTTTCCCGGATGACATGGCCAAATTCCATTCAGATTGGTTCCAAACCAACGAAGAAGGCGGGCTGAATCAGCACGAGCGTGAATTTCTTGTGGAACAACTGCACCGATTGGGTTTGGATATTAAACCTGAACCCAAATATGCAAAAGTTGTCTCTGCCCAAGATGGCCAACAAGTAGCGAAACAATTCAGTTCCTGGACAAGCCATCAATTAATCGCGCTGGTCGTAAACCAGGTGGATATATTGGCGCACCAGCGAACGACATCATCACTGCTCCAGGATTTACTGCCAAATGAAGCCAGCTACCGTCAGGTTGTCCGGACCTGGTTCGAAAATTCGTGGCTATTCAACCTCATCAAAGAAGCCGGACGGAATGGTTATCGGATCATGGTAACATCTGATCACGGAACGATTCGGGTCAAACGACCGACTCAAATTATGGCGGACCGTGAGGCTACCTCAAATATTCGGTTTAAGCAGGGGCGCAATTTAAAGGTCAATCCACGGGATGCCTGGTTCATCAACGATCCTCTGCGACTACGAATTCCATCAAACACCAGCAGTGACACATTGGCGATTGCACTGAGTGATTTCTATTTTCTCTATCCCACGAATTATCGCAAATATCAAAACCGCTACCTGGATACCTATCAACATGGCGGGTTGTCCATGGCGGAAATGATCGTTCCCTTTGCTACCCTGGAACCCAAATAGTTAAACAACAATGGTGGTTCAGAAATTTGAGTATGAATTGAATACCTCCTCTCCAGCGGAAACACAATCGTTGGCAGAACACCTTGCGGCACAAATGCAACCGGGTGATATTCTTGCGCTTGAAGGAAATCTGGCAGCCGGTAAGACGACATTCACTCAAGGTTTTACACACTACTTTCAAATTGAAGAGTACGCTGCAAGCCCGACATTCACTTATATGAATGAGTACCACGCAGGTGGAGTGACGATTCTGCACATTGACGCATATCGTTTGAAATCCGGTGCGGAATTAGTCGGCATGGGGTTTTGGGAATATATGGAATCTGGCGTGATCGCACTAATCGAATGGGCTGACATCGTCTCCGATATTTTGCCTGATGACTGCATCCGGATAATTTTCAAAGGAGGTGGTGCTCATCCCAACGATCGCAATATCTCGATCCAAAGTCCAAGGGCATTGACAATCAGTTGAACATCCTCGCTATCGAAACCGCCACACCCATCTGCAGCGTCGCACTTTTATCAGACCGTGACGTCGTTTCTCATCAATCTGAGTCTGGTAATCAGGTCCATATTGAACGGCTGGCCATCATGCTGAAAAATGCCCTTGAGTTGGCAACAACCCTGAAAATCCAATTGGATGCCCTGGCGGTGAGTATCGGCCCGGGTAGTTTTACGGGTTTGCGAATTGGTCTGGCAACGATCAAGGCACTTGGCTCGATTTTAAAATTGCCACTCATCCCAGTGCCGACCCTTGATGCCATGGCATTACAATATTTTGAGAATTCACCAACTGGTCACATTCCCGACGCGTCTATCGGCTTGCTATTTTCCCATCGCGACCTTGTGCATTCCGCGACATTCAGGGGCGGTTCCAGCGAACCGACCCGCGGTGAGTATACATTTGGGAGTTTGGATCAGCTTACCCCCGCCGACGCAACGACTGATTTGTTTGGCTTCGAAAATCCGAAGATCACACAATGGCTACAATCCACCGGTTGCCAGGATCAATTTACATCAATTGAACCCAACGCTATTGCGATTGGGCATTTGGCTGAAGCGCGGCGAGATGAGGCTATGTCAGATTATGGCGCTATTGAACCATTTTACAACACGATTTATCAGGCAAAAAAATGGCAACGACCGACCTTCCATCAGAATCCTGGCAATTCCGGTCAGTAACCACAGCCGATATTCAGCGGTTGTCTGAGTTGGAGCAGGAATTATTTTTGGATCCATGGACGCCGGGGATGATTGCCGGCGAATTGCGTGAAGCGCTGGGGATTAATGAAATCCTGTTGCAGGGCGAGACGATTCTGGGCTATTATTTTTTGTCGATGCTCGAAGATGAGGCCGAATTGCACAACATTGCGGTCCCGAAAAATTTTCAGAAGCTTGGTGTGGGGACATTTATCCTGAAAAATATTGTGAATAGATGCGATGCAAATGGCATCGAACGGCTATATTTGGAGGTGCGTGATGACAACGCATCCGCCATCCGACTCTATGAAAAAATGGGTTTTGAGTGTATTGGCCGGCGGCCCGGATATTATTCAGTTGAAAAGAAGGACGCGCTTATTTATATGAGGACCAAGCATGAGCTGGTTTAAACGTACCGTAAAAAATATTCTCACTGATACTGAAGACAAAAAAGACATTCAGGCCGGACTCTGGATCAAGTGCGAAAATTGCAAACAGATCCTTTATCAGGCTGAGTTGCAACGCAACCACAATGTCTGCTACAAGTGCAATTATCACTTTCGGATTCCCGCGAACACCTATATCGACCTGCTGTTGGACGCCGATGGCCGCACGCAGCTATTTACACATGTCAAACCAAGTGATCCCTTGCAATTCAAAGCAAAAAAACGCTATAGCGATCAGTTGATTGCCGCTCAGAAGAAAACCGGCGCCAATGACGCTGTGAAAGTCTTTGAGGGGGAGCTGGAGAAGCAGTCTGTCGTTTTGGTGGTCATGGATTTTAGTTTTATTGGCGGCAGCATGGGTTCTGTGGTGGGGGAGTTGATTGCCCGGGCGACTGATGTTGCCAGAGAGAAAAAAAAGCCACTGATTATTGTTTCAGCCTCCGGGGGCGCCCGAATGATGGAAGGAGCGTTATCCTTAATGCAGATGGCCAAGACCTCCGCGAAATTGGGACAATTGGCTGATGCCGGGGTGCCGTATATCTCAGTGATGACCGACCCGACCACAGGTGGTGTCTCAGCCAGTTTCGCCATGTTGGGTGATCTGAATATTGCTGAGCCTGGCGCACTGATTGGATTTGCCGGTGAGCGTGTGATCAAACAAACCATTGGCGCTGACCTGCCGGAAGGATTCCAGCGGGCTGAATTTCTTCTGGAAAAAGGATTCCTGGATTTGATCGTACCACGCAAAGAGTTAAAACAGCAAATCCACAATATCCTGAGCATTCTCTATGCCCAGGCCTAAACTTCTCCTAACAAACGATGATGGAATCAATGCGCCTGGCATCGCCGCGCTCGCTGATGCGTTAAAATCAATTGGCGATATTTACATCGTCGCTCCCATTAGCGAGATGAGTGCCATGGGACACGCCATCACGCTCTCGGACCCCATTAAAATGGTGGAAATCGCCAAAGACGGCGAATTTTTTGGATACGGAATCGGTGGTACACCATCCGACTGTGTGAAACTGGCTATTCATGGACAAATTATTCCCCGGCCAGATCTGGTCGTTTCCGGTATCAACCAGGGCGCTAATCTTGGCATTGATATTATCTACTCCGGAACGGTTGCCGGCGCTTACGAAGGTTCTGTTTTGGGGGTGCCCTCCATGGCAATCTCACTGAATTCATTTACACGGAAAGATTTCACACCAGCAGCGCACTATGCCAAATACTTCGCCGAAAAAATTCTAACCCATGGCCTGCCAAAAGGGACATTGCTGAATATCAATATACCCGATGCCGATTTGGATGAAATCACGGGAATTGAGGTTGTCCGTCAGGGACAAGCAGAATATCACGAGCAGTTCGACCGGAGGTTGGATCCACGTCAACGCGTCTATTTCTGGTTGTCAGGTGAACGGGAATATTTGGATTTGTCATCAGATTTGGATGAAATCGCCATCCGGGAAAACAAAGTGACGGTTACACCAATTCAATATGATCTCACTAATTACAGCATGTTAGATACAGTGAAATCCTGGAAATTGAACCCACAGGAATTGTTTGAATGAGTGAACTCGCGCTAATCATCGATTTTGGATCCCAGTACACGCAGCTAATAGCCCGGCGTATTCGGGAGATGCAGGTTTATTGCGAGATCGTCCCGCCGACCCTCTCGGCTATGCAAATTGCGACCAAAAACCCGAAGGCCATAATTTTGTCCGGCGGTCCTGAAAGCGTCTTTGCGGAAAATTCGCCGAAACTGGACTCTGAAGTTTGGTCACTCGGGAAACCGATTCTTGGAATCTGCTATGGCCTCCAACTGCTGACGCAACATTTTGGTGGCAAGGTTGAGCCTGGAACGGTCCGGGAATATGGTGCTGCCGAAGTTCATCACGATCATCAACATCCCCTAATCAACAACACTGCCCAAAATTGCAAAGTCTGGATGTCTCACGGTGATCATGTTGCCACCAGCCCGCCTGATTTTAATGTCATTCTGAAATCAAAAAATGGTCTGATCGCAGCGATTGCCCACAAAAAAATGCCATTGATGGGGCTGCAATTCCATCCGGAAGTGTCGCATACGGATGAAGGACAGACCTATCTCCACAATTTCCTTTTTAAGATCGCCGGATTTTCTGGCGACTGGACACCGACGCATTTTATCGCCCAGGCGATCACGACGATT
>MNWS01000268.1 GCA_001872685.1 Fidelibacterota bacterium CG1_02_48_14 | reverse complement strand
ACCAGCCTCAATGATTGCTCCGGAGGAGAGATTCGAACTCCCAACCTATCCGGCTACCGCCGGACCGCTCTGCCCCAGATAAATTATTTGCGAATTAAAGTTCCCCGAATCCAATCACGACCGACATGAGATTTCAATTCCTCCTCTCGATTCATAGCTGCAGAGCGGGTCTCGAATATCTCGGAGTAAATTAATTGCCAGGGTAGATAGCGTTTGGTTGATTTAACGCGACCAGCATTGTGACGTTTCAACCTTTCATCCAGATTATTTGTCTGTCCGATATATATCTGATCATGAAATGCCGAATACAATACATATGTATAGTAGGTTTCCATGAGGAACAGGTGCTAAACTGAAGAGGCTGGAATTACCAGCCTCAATGATTGCTCCGGAGGAGAGATTCGAACTCCCAACCTATCCGGCTACCGCCGGACCGCTCTGCCCCAGATAAATTATTTGCGAATTAAAGTTCCCCGAATCCAATCACGACCGACATGAGATTTCAATTCCTCCTCTCGATTCATAGCTGCAGAGCGGGTCTCGAATATCTCGGAGTAAATTAATTGCCAGGGTAGATAGCGTTTGGTTGATTTAACGCGACCAGCATTGTGACGTTTCAACCTTTCATCCAGATTATTTGTCTGTCCGATATATATCTGATCATGAAATGCCGAATACAATACATATGTATAGTAGGTTTCCATGAGGAACAGGTGCTAAACTGAAGAGGCTGGAATTACCAGCCTCAATGATTGCTCCGGAGGAGAGATTCGAACTCCCAACCTAGTGATTAACAGTCACCCGCTCTGCCGTTGAGCTACTCCGGAAATTCAAAAAAAGCGGGCAAATATAGACCCATGATTCCCGCCTGTCAAACGAAAATGATAGACGACTAGTGTTCCGCCTCGAATGATTCTTTCAAAGAGTCATAGGTCTCAGTCAACCCTTGCACCATCACTTTTGTATGACCCGTTACCGGCATAAAATTGGTATCGCCGGTCCAGCGCGGTACAATATGAAAATGCAGGTGTTCAGCAATTCCTGCCCCGGCAATCTTGCCCTGATTGACCCCCAAATTAAAACCCTCTGCCCGGATGGATTTTCGAAGAATTGCCATCGTTTGCTGGGACATGGCCATTATTTCGGTGAGTGTAGCCAAGGGTAATTTCTCAAGCGTATTGACATGTTCATAAGGTGCAATCATCAAATGACCATTGTTGTACGGAAACAGATTCATCAGGATAAAGGCATGTTTTCCCCGAAACAGCACCAGATTCTTCCGGTCACTCACCGCATCTACAACCTGGGATTTATCGCAGAAAATACATCCACGCTCTTTGTCTGATAGAATGTATTCCATGCGCCAGGGCGCCCAAAGTTGATCCATATTTATCGTCCCTCAGTTTTTTTTTACGATCCCGTAAAAAAGTCCGGGGTAATCTCAGTCTGGGTCAGCACCTGAGATTACCCCAAACTCCATCATGCCATGTCATGTCATGTCAAGTTGTTTAATCTTCGTCTTTAGCCCTTTTCGAAGCAGCAATGATTTTTTGCTCCTCTTCCCGTGGCACCTCTTCGTAGTGGCTGAATTTCTGACGATGCGACGCTTTACCCTGCGTAATTGACCGCAGAACAGTCGAGTATTTGTAAAGGTTCGCCAGGGGAACTTTGGCTTTCAATATCTGAAAATGACCATCGGTCTCCATGCCGCCAATTCGTCCCCGACGCGCAGTGATGTCACCCAGGACATCACCCATAAAGTCCTCCGGAACAGTGACATCTATATCAAAGATGGGCTCTAGCAAACAGGGCTTGGCTTGTAAGAAAGCTTCCCTGAATGCATGTTTACCGGCGATTTGGAATGCGATGTCCTTGGAGTCTACCGGATGCATTTTGCCATCATAAAAAACTGCCTTCACATCAACCACAGGAAACCCGGCCAACGGACCTTCCTTGGCAGCAGCCCGGACACCTTTTTCAACTGACGGTACGAAGCCACGATCAACATTCTGTCCAACCAGCGTATCGGTGAAAACCAGCCCCTCACCGCGTGTCAGGGGCTCAGCCCTCAGCCACACTTCAGCGAACTGACCAGCGCCACCGCTTTGCTTTTTGTGACGATATTTGGATTCACCGGAACCTTTAATTGTTTCACGGTAGGCAATTTTGGGCTCCACCATCTCAACATCAACTTTATACCGGTCTTTTAGTTTGTTGAATGCGATCTGAAGCTGCAATTCACCCTGACCGCTGATGATCGTCTGACCCAATTCGGGATCCACTTCAAAGAAGAAAGTTGGATCTTCATCGTGTGCCATGACCAATCCGGTGCTGATTTTTTCTTCCTCACCTTTGGCTTTGGCAATGATCGCAGCCTGGATATTCGGAGGTGGATAATGAACAGGTTTAATGACCACCGGGGATTTTGGATCGGCAAGTGTATCGCCGGTATGGGTATCTTTCAATTTTACAGTCGCGCCAATGTCACCCGCGACCAATGCGTTGATCTCAACCCGATCGTGGCCGTTGACGACATAAATATGCCCCAATCGCTCGGACGTGTCCCGGGACTTGTTTGACAAGTCCATGTTGCTCACGACTTTCCCGGAGTAAACCCGGAAAAAGCTCATTTCCCCAACGTGTGCTTCACTTGAAGTTTTGAACACATACGCCGCGGCATTGCCCTTTTCATCACAGCGTAATTCTGTGTTCTCTTCGGTAATTTCCGGCAGAGCTTCGGCGGGTGAGGGTACATATTTTTCGAAAATCTCCATCAAGCGTGTCACACCAACCAATGCCGCTGCCGCCGTACAAAATACGGGGAAAATTTGTTTATGGATGATACCATCACGCAATCCGGCACGTAAATCATCTTCGGTGAGCGATCCCTCTTCGAAATATTTTTCCATCAGAGCATCGTCGGTTTCTGCAACCTGTTCGACCAATTCCTGATGCAGTTGATCAATCTCACCAACCAGATTCGCCGGGATTTCCTCATGCGTGTATTTGCCGGTTTTTGTGTCGAAAACCAGTACTTTTTTACGAATGATGTCGGCGATCTTATGAAAGCCGATGCCTTCACCAATAGGGATTTGCATCAGTGTGATATGATTCCCAAACCTTGATTTCAGGGCATCAAACGCTGCCCGAAAATCGACGTGTTCCTTGTCCAGCATGTTAATGGTAAAGAGCCGGGGGATTTTGAATTGTTCACAGAAAGCCCACATCACCTCCGTGCCCATTTCCAGTCCGGCAGTGCCACTCACTGAGATTAGCCCGACATCCGCAACACGTACGGTGCTGAGCGCATCACCTATAAAATCAGAAGATCCAGGAGCGTCCAGAATGTTGAATTTAAAATTATTGTTCCATTCTACAGCCAGGATGGAGGTGCTGATGGAGTGTTGACGGTCAATTTCATAGGGGAGATAATCTGACTTGGTATTGCCTTCGCTTACACTACCCAAACGGGTTGTAGCGCCAGTCGTGTACAACATTGCCTCCACCAGACTGGTCTTACCGGTGGCGGCATGACCCACAATGGCAATGTTACGGATATCCTTTACATGATACTCTTTCATGGACTTCCTCCTCGTGGAACAAATTTCTGCAGGTTAATATCAGCAATTAAAGCGGTTCTAAGCGATGCTATTGGAGCGTTAAATGACATCTCTGCTTGCGATTTAGCGCCCAAATCTATGTCCGGACCAACCACTCGAACAGGAAAAATAACATCGCTTACTCACTCGCACTTACTCCGAATTCCCCGGAGCAATCCCCTTGATTCAAAAAAGCTGGCTGGCATGATGCGCAATTCTATTCAAAAATCATTCCGAAATAATGCTACCGATCCTGAGGCTGATACCGCGCCAGGATGATGGTCACATCGTCTTTCAGATTGTTACTCTTGGTAAACCGGTAAATTCTTTCAAGCAGGGCTGAACCAATGACATCTACCCGAGCGCCGAGATGCTCCTGAACACAATCAATCACACCCTGCTCATCAAATAACTGACCAGAGCCATCGACGGCCTCCGTCGCCCCATCGGTATATAGCACCATCAGGTCATCCTTGACTAATGCAATTTCGGCTTCGGGGTATTCTGCATTGTTGTCAGCACCCAAAATGGGACCGCCCACTTCCAGGCGTTGCCAGGTCCCATCCCGATGAAAAATCATCGGCGGCGGATGTCCGGCGTTTACATATCGCAGAACCCCGCGCCGGGCATCCAATTGACTCAGAAAGAAGGTGACCTCGCGACTGATGTCCATGTCCTCAGCAAGTTTCTGATTTAAAAACCGCATCACCTCACCCAGTGGTCGCGTGGATTTGATTTCGCTCTGATAAGACGCATAGAAATTGGACATGAGCAGCGCGCCGGGAATTCCCTTTCCGATCACATCGCCAATCCCAAGCAGGAATTTGTCGGCTGTCTGTTCGGTCAAGTCATAAAAATCGCCACTGATTTGCATGGAAGGCTCGAATACCAAATCAAATTCGATGTCAGAATGGTTCGGAATAGACTTAGGTAACAGCGAACGCTGAATTTGCTCGGCGCGATCCATATCATCGCCCAATTGACTCCCGTTCATCTTGTTCTGCAGGTCGAGACTCTGAATAACAATCCCCGTTTGAATGGCGATTGTTTCCAGAAATTGCTGATCCTCGGTGGTATACGCTGCAATGTGATTCGATTCCAGATTGATGGCACCCCAGCAATGCTTGCCGGCAATAATGGGCACGCATAATTCCGACCGGGTCTCATTTCGACCAGAGATATAGGATTTATCCATCCGAATGTCCCGTGCCAGAAATGGTTTGCGACTGGCGATACATTTCCCAACAATTCCACGACCAATTTTCAGTTTCAAAGGGTTCAACCGCCGGCGATCATAACCACGTTGCAAAAATTTATCAATCGTCACCTCATCCTTGCCTGTAAGGAAAACACCGCACGCATCAAATGGCATGACGTGCTCCAATTGATCCAGAATGGTATTGAAAAGCGCTGCACGGCTGGCTGAAGAGTTGATTCTTTCGCTGATCGTTGCCAGGACATTTTTTTTATCGGCTTCGATCTCAAGCCGGTGAGCCAGTTTTTTAATATCTAATGCCACCGCAACCTGGTCAATCGTTTGCAAAAAAATGTCACTCAAACGATGAGAGGCAATGTCATCAGGAATTTTGTTCACCAGAATGAATCCGGTGAGCAGTCCTTCGGTCCTCAGCGGTATGGCATAGCGGAACAGCTTGAAACTTTGAAAACTCAAGGCTGACTGTCCCTGATCATCATCTGCCAGATCTTCAATACTGTATTTCACCTGAACCAGGTAGTTTTTACTCTGCCTTAATGTCGTCGGCAGTGGATGATCGAGTGTACATTGGATGCCCTCCAACACAATGGGAGAGGGCGCAGCGGCTGATTCTATCCGATAAACCGGACCCTGTTTCACAAAGACCGCGATGACATCAATCTCGAAAATATCGAGCAGTGAGTTCTTCACCAGCTCGAGCATTTCAGCATAAGATTTGGCTTCCCGGACCCGACTGACCAATTGACGCAATCGCTGGTGGCGATCGTAATAGGTTGGTGCCACAACTCGCAGTACAAATTTTTTAATGCGAGACTGAGTTTCCCGGAAGGCCAGAACAATTCCGACTGCTTGCAGAATGAGAGCAGTAAACAGGTGTTCGCCGAACCCGACGAACTGATCAATCAGCCCCGTCCATATTGACAGGAGCATGATGAGGATGAAACCGGTCAGAAATCGTTCAGTCCAGCGCATAGGTTTCCGTGTTCGTACGATTTTGGTTTTCAGAGCGAATATCGTGCAATAGCTGCAAAATTGCAGGATCCAGGTTTGTGAAATGAGGAGAATTTGTCAGGTTCAATTCGATGAACACCCGGGCGAATGCGTAATTCTGATGGTTGAGCGGTGCGGCTGAATTAATAATAATTTGCCGGTCTTTATCTACCCGACACGCTCCGCCGCGAAAATCGCCTTTTTCGTATCGCACGGTAAACCCCAGCGATACCGCCAATTCCTCAAATGCCGTTTTGATAGCGTCTGGTTTCAAGGTTAGAGTAGATCCTTCCGATTTTTCTTTTCCAGATCATCTACAATATACTTCACCTCTTCAGAATGATCGCGACGCACTATCAGGAGTGCATCCGCCGTGTCAATCACGATCAGCCCATCAATACCAACCATGGCAACGGTGCGTCCCCCGGCGTAGACCAGATTATTGCTACTGTCCCGGAGCAAGGCATCTCCCTGAATCACGTTTCCATCCTCATCCCGCTGCGTGGAAATATCATAAACAGCGTCCCAGGAACCCACATCATTCCAGGGGAAATCAACCTTGACGACCCAGACATTCTCGGCCTTTTCCATAATGCCATAATCAACTGACTCACTTCGAAGCGTTGCCCACTCAATGGTTAAAACCGATTCGTAGACATTATTGCCGATAGCCTCACGAATGTTTTTTAAACTGTCAAAGAGCTCAGGAATAAATAATTCTGTGGCGCTGAGTATAGCCTCCGCCTTCCAGCAAAACATGCCACTATTCCAGAGAAAATCGCCGCTTTTCAGAAAAGCCCGGGCCGTTTCCAGATTGGGTTTTTCTGCAAAGGTCCTCACCGGGTAGGAGTTTCCCACGCGATGATTAGCGTCGCTGAATTGAATATAGCCATATCCGGTGGCGGGTTTGGTGGGCACGACGCCAAAGGTGATCAATCCGCCTGTCTCATTTGCCGCTGAGATGCCATCATTGACATAATTCACGAAACTCTCCGTGTCACCCACCAGGTGATCAGCCGGGAAAATGCCCATGACGGCGTCAGGATTCCGGTGTGCCACATGAATTGCCGCCAACCCGATGGCCGGGGCTGTGTTCTTCCCTGCCGGCTCAATGATGATATTGTCAATGGGGAGTTCGGGAATTTCAGCTCTGATTCCGTTTTCCTGCTCCGTATTGGTAATAATCAAAATTTTGGATATGTCTGTTAAATGTTTAAGACGCTCCACGGTGAGTCGCAACATACTATAGTCGTTTGCGATTTTCAGCAGTTGTTTTGGATGTTGCTTGCGACTCTGAGGCCAGAAACGCTTGCCAACGCCTCCCGCCATGATAACGGCATAAAACGGCATGTTCACCCCTCTGTCTTAAAAATTTTGTCTATAACCTATTCCCGTGAAACCGACCTTCAAAGACCAATTCGACAGGTCCGGACAACCAATAGCGATGCTCTGAATAGTCAATTGTCAAGATTCCACCGGGAAAGTTCAAGTCAATCGGCCAGGATCGCCCCTTAGATTCTGTCAGGTAAATAGCACAGGCAGTAGCGCCGGTTCCGCACGCCAAAGTTTCAGCATCCACACCACGCTCGAAGGTTCGAACTTTCGATAAATGGTCGTCAAGTTCAATGAAATTAATATTCGCACCCTGTGGAAATTGCTCTGAAACCCGGCTCAACCGGTATCCCAATTCATTCACCGGTGCAGTTGCAATATCACCAACCGGAAGTACCACATGCGGCACACCGGTATCAATGAAGGTTGCGGGTTGTCCGTCTACAACGACATCACGACGGGTGGCTAAAGCCAGAATTTCGATCCAAAATTTTCCCGCTGATATTTTGTAGCCATGAACGCCATCATCGGCGATAAAGGTACCACCGGGTTTTTGCGTGATACCATTCCGCTCAGCGAACGCACACAGCGCTCGAGCGCCATTACCGCACATTTCCCCCCGGGAACCATCCGCATTGAAATATACCATCCGATAATCATGGTCTTTTGCGGAGTTGAGCAGCAGAACCCCGTCAGCGCCAATACCGAATTGGCGATGGCACAACCCCTGTATGGTTTTAGCAGAAAAAAGTGGGAGTTCCCCATCACGATTATCAGCAATGATAAAATCGTTGCCGGCGGCGGTGTATTTGTAAAATCGAAATTCGTTCATATCAGTATCCTGAAAAATCCCATAATCCCACGTCATAATCCCACCGTGCCCGGATTGAAATTTCATCCGGGAATTCCCAGAACGGCTCAGCAGACTCATGAATATTGAATCCACCGTTATCGTATTTCCCGTTAGCATTTAAATCTTCGTAAGCCCAGAGGTGATAAGATCCGGAGGGAAGCCCGGCCAGTATGGTGGCGGAATCAGACAGGCAGCGTTGCTCCCGGTAGAATTTGGTTCCGGTGAGAACCAACATCAAAGGTCTGCCGCTGTTCTGGTTGATGATCAATCGTCCCAAAGAATCGGGGGAGATCATTTTTAATACACCCGCATAAACGCTGTCCGGAAGGGTTTCACCCCACCATCCATGGATTGGTTTTGAATCAATTCGCCAGGCTAATTTGGGTCGGGCAGGCAGGAGCGAATCCGGCGTGAAAATCACCTGTGTCGTATTCTCATAAGAGAGCTTGCCCGGTACTTCCAGAGTATCCGGCCCAATTGCATGTATGGTTAGAAAATTTTCTGCTGACTGAATGATGGGTTTGGAGAATTGCACCGTGAGCGTCGTATTCTTGTCCGGAACGACTACAGCATTTCCACCGGAGAAGGAGACGGATAGGAGATTTAATGCCACCGAATCCCGGCGCATTGGCGCTTGAATCAAGAGCGTGTCGCTTGAAAGAATGACGCCCGTTGTATCCATAAAATCACGAATATGGAGGGCATTTTCACCAGGCATGCCTGGTGCCGCCGTGTGAATAACCAAACCATACGCATCGTCTTTCACCGGTGCAATCCCCAGCAAATCCATGGGTTGACCATTGATCAACACATTGAGATCGGTGCGTTTTGTGATTTTGGCTACTGGTCGCGTCAGGCGCAGACGTAGCAGGCTGGATTCCAGTTTTTTAGCACTCAATAATTTCAATTGTTTGGGTGGAACAATCTGGGGTCGAATGCGAATCTGACTCGAAGCGGAATCGGCCTGTGGATAGACGGTACTCGAAGCGGGACGCCCGAAAAAATCACCAGCATCAATCAATCCATTCTGATTTTGATCCCAGTGATAAAATAAAACATAAGCCCGCTCCACCAGATAGGGGAGTTTGAAAGTGCCGGTATCAGTTGGCTGAAAAGTGTATTCGGATTTCGTGGCACGCAGACTGTCCAGCTCCTGATTTGTATTTTCGTATAACAGGAGCTTGCCCTTTTTCTGCACGTCGGAACTCCCGACAATCAATCCCGCCAGCACGCCATTATCCAATTTATCCCCCGTGGAGAAGGCCAGAATAAATGTGCCATCCAACCCGTTTTGCCGGAGATCAGTTGCCGATTTGTCCAATGTGACAAGGTAGGTCTGATTCTGTCGCAAGGGTGAATTAAACCGGATTTCGAGCTTGCGCCAGGTGGTCTTAATGTCGTAACCATCCACCGGTTCAGGCACAATTCGCAGCGCAGATCGCACGGTGGCCGGGAGCATTTTTTCACTGAATGTCAACTTCACCTCTGTAGAGACAGGAACCCGTGTGGCGGCTGGCTTTGGTGAGCTAAATACCACCGTTGGCGCTGTTTTGTCTGCCGGACCACCCGAAAGTGCGCCCTCACTGGCACAGGTCATGAGCAGAAGTGTTGAGGCTGCCAGAACAGACAGGGTGAAGCTGGTCCAATCGGAATGTCGTGAAATCATACTGGTAACCATTCCTCCGAATTTAAGTCAACCACCAATCGATTTTGCAAGGTCATGCATTCAGGTGTGATTTGAGCAGAATATACCAAAATTTGGAGTCCTTCAGTCTGGGCGAGTGCAAGGGCTTGGGCGAAGGCCGGATCTCTTGACCAATGCGGTTGAAAACGATCAGCATCTGAACGTTGCACTATGAATAACACGGTAGTAGCGTACCCCGTTTGACGCATCTCCGATAGGTGCTGAATATGGCGAAGTCCTCTCGCCGTAACTGCGTCAGGGAATTTCGCGATACGATCTTCAACCAAGGTAACGGATTTTACTTCAAGGAGCATCTGTTGCCGGCCTTTTCCCAACAAAAAATCAAAGCGTGAGTGCCCAACCAGAAATTCAGGTTTGATCACCGTCCAGTTCGCCAATTCCGGAATCTGCCGGTTGTCGAGACAAAAACGAACGAACCGGTTCGGCAACAATGTGTTAATCGAGACCAGCTCTTCACCCTTGTAAACCATGACAAGTGCAAATTTGGTTTTGCGTTTTTCGCCATTTTTTGCCTGAACCAAAACCCTGGCACCGGGAATCAGGAGTTCTTTTAACCGGCCCGGATCAGGCACATGCGCCCAAACCATTTTCCCATCAATGCGGACCTTGGCGAGGAAACGATTGGGACGAAGGATGAATTCCGCCGGAATTAAGGGTCCCGGAATACGCATACTCAGTGGTTTCAAAATAGTCACGCGACCTCGGATTGATCTTTGGACTGATGGTAGCGCAGCATGAAATCGTGTTTCCAGCTTGCGAACTGATTATTCAGAATCGCCTGGCGCATGGCGGACATTAATTCCTGATAAAAGTGGATATTGTGAAGCGATGCCAAACGCAGCACAAGGATTTCATTGACATTAAACAAATGTCGCAGGTACGCCCGGGAAAAATTTCGACAGGTGTAACAGGTGCATGATTCCGTCACGGGTGTGAAGTCAGCTTTGAATCTGCCAGCTTTCACATGCAGCGGACCGTCCCAGGTAAACAGAATACCGTGTCGCGCGTTTCGCGTGGGGAGTACGCAATCGAACATATCCACACCCAGACTGACTGCTTCCACCAAATCTTCCGGTTTCCCCACGCCCATGAGATAGCGTGGCTGCTGAGCCGGCAAAATGTCCGTGACGAGCTCCGTCATCTCGAACATGGCTGATTTTGGCTCACCGACACTCAATCCACCAATGGCAAAACCATCAAAGTCCAACGCTGTAATCGCCTCCGCGCTTTGTCGGCGTAATTCCGGATAAATGCCACCCTGGACGATACCAAAAAGGTGCTGTTTGTGGCTGTATGGATCAGCGCTTGCGCGAAAGGCATTGAGACTGGCAGCCTCCCAGCGATGGGTTCTTTCCAACGAGATTATGACCTCATTTTCAGTTGCCGGGAAAGGGGTACATTCATCAAATGCCATACAAATATCAGCGCCTAGATCGCGTTGAATCTCCATGCTGATTTGCGGGGACAGGATGTGCTGTGACCCATCGAGATGTGACCGAAAAATAACCCGATCATCCTCAATTTTGTTCAAATCGTTCAGGCTGAACACCTGATAGCCACCTGAATCCGTGAGCATGGCACGATCCCATCCTATGAATTTGTGCAGTCCGCCAGCCTGATGGATAATTTCAGTACCGGGACGCAAATAAAGGTGGTATGTGTTGCCGAGGATAATTTGTGCCCGGGATGATTTTAAGTCTTCCGGTGAGAGCGATTTGACGGCGCCGGCAGTGCCAACCGGCATGAAAACCGGCGTTAAAATATCGCCATGATCGGTCTGAAGCAGGCCGGCGCGCGCTTTGGTGTCTGGATCGGTGTGGAGTTCGTTTATTTCCAAAATTCTACATTCAGTAAGTGATTATCGGTTTGCCATTTTTCTTGGGATTGAACGTTGTCTGGAAGATCAGGGTTCCCAAAGACAATGATGGGAATCGTCGGTTCAAAACAGAAGTTTCAAAGCATCAGAAACCGTTTTTACAGGTGCAATTTGGATGCCTTTTAAATTCGATAAATCTTTTTGATTGACAGATGGACAAACGACGGTACGAAAATCAAGCTTACGAGCTTCAGCTAGTCGTTGCCGAAGATGGCTGACGCCCCGAACTTCACCGCCCAGTCCCACTTCACCAATAATCACCGTATGCGGGTCAATGGGAATGTCTTTCAGACTCGAGAGCACGGCCATTAAAATTCCCAAATCAACTGCGGTCTCTTCCAGGCGCAGACCGCCAACCACATTCACAAAAACATCCTGAGTCCCCATCCCAAAACCGAGACGACGATCCAGCACCGCGAGTAACATGGACAGTCGTCGCAGGTCGTAACCGGTGACATTTCGCTGGGGATTGCCATATACAGCGGAGGATACCAACGCCTGAACCTCTACGAGAAACGACCGGGAGCCTTCCAGGTGTGACGTGATAGCGGTTCCGCTCACATCCAATGCCCGGTTCCCAAGAAAGAGTTCGGACGGATTTTTTACAACGGTCAACCCGCGTTCGCCCATTTCAAAAACACCGAGTTCGTGGGTGGAGCCAAACCGGTTTTTGACCGCCCGAAGCATTCGAAATTGATTTTGCCGGTCACCTTCCAGGTATAAGACGGTGTCAACCACATGCTCCAGCATTTTCGGACCAGCCAGAAACCCATCCTTGGTAATATGTCCAACGAGGATGAAGACGGTGTTGGTGCGTTTGGCGGAGCGCATCAGAATTTCTGCCGATTCCCGGATCTGAGAAATACTACCCGGTATATTATCGCTGCGCTCACTGTAGGCTGTTTGTATTGAATCCACGATTACGGCAGTCGGTTTGAATTTTTCCACGGCAGCCTGAATATTTTCAACGATTTGCTCATTGGCAAATTTGAGATGATTTTCGGCAGCGCCCAATCGGTTCGCCCGATCGGCGACCTGGTGTAAGCTTTCTTCACCTGAAAAGTAAAGTACGGTCTGATTTTGAGCCGCCAGCAGACCGGAAATCTGAAGCAAAAGTGTTGATTTCCCAATCCCTGGCTGACCACCTATCAAAACCAGGCTACCCGGAACAAAACCGCCACCAATGACGCGATCAAACTCTTCTAAGCCGGTTGTCATGCGTTCGAATTTTTGATTTGCTGAATCGTGCAGGGATTTTAATTCCTGAACAGGAGTCAGGTGGTCATTGCGGTTGGCTTTTGGGGATACACGAACCTCGGAAATGCTTTCCCATGCTGCACAGGTATCACACTTGCCCTGCCATTTGGCATATTGGGTTCCACAATGCTCGCATTCATAGATTGTCTTTGATTTTACCATGAAAGTTTGGACCTGTTCAGACGCCTGCCGTTATGACAGTTAAATTTTGTGTTTAAAAAAATGTCTTGGTCTGACCGCTAGAATAATAGGGTTGCCACGATGTAATCATTGATCAATATGAGTGTCGATGAAATGACAAAAGCGTCAATCGCGGCACGCCCTACACCGGTTGCACCCCAACTTGCTCTGAGACCAACCCAGCAACTCACGACACCGGTGGAGATGCCGAACATGATTGATTTAAACAGTCCCGGATAAAAATAACTCTGGTTGTCGAAAGTAGCCTGGAAGCCGTTAAAGAAGGTGCTGAAGTTCAGGTTGAAGAAATAGTTAGAGATGAAAAATCCGGAAAAAATCGCCACAAAATCGGCCCACATGGTCAGCAGGGGCAGCATAATGATCATTGCCATGACACGGGGCGTTACCAGATGTCGGATAGGATTCAGCCCCATTGCCTGAATCGCATCAACCTGTTCGGTTACGACCATCGTTGCCAATTCAGCAGCGATGCTGGAACCATTTCGACCTGCCAACACAATTGCCGTCAGCACGGGTCCCATTTCCATTAAAATGCCACCGGCGACAATCTGTCCCAGAAATCGCATGGGTAGCGTTCCTTTGAGCTGGTAGGCTCCCTGCCAACCGGCGACGGCACCTGCGAAGATTGCAATAATGGTGGCGAGGGGGATCGCCCTGACGCCCAAGCGGTACAATTGTTCGATGTAGAGAACCCGATCGGCGTGCACATAGTGGACATTGCCGATTGAGCGACCCAGCAGGACGAAAACCGAGCCAACGGCAGAGAAAAAATCCAGAGTTTTTCGACCGAACCAGGTGATCAAGTGCGTCATGGCTGCATCAGAAGTCTAGCCCCAGGGAGAAGAGGTGTTGGGGTTTTGAAAAAAGTGTTGATCGGGACATATCGTAGGCCAAATCATACCGGAGGATAAAATAACCCAGGTTGATTCGCATCCCAACACCCGAACTCGCGAAATCATTTTGACCAGAAAAAAAGTGATCATGGACTTTACCGTCAAGGCCATTTTGCCAGGTCTTGGCATAGTCAAAGAAGGCTAAGCCCCGGACATTGTTAAACATCAGCGGCAGTGGCCATTTAAAGATCAGGTATTGAATGAAGGGGAAGCGGAACTCCGCATTGAAAACCATGAAATGCTCACCCCAAAGCTGGAAATACTGTGCCCCGCGCACCGGAAAGACCCAACGCGAGAAATAGGAATCGGTATAGTCATAATCGTCGGGAATGTTCTCATACGCGTAAGCACCATTGAGCCAGTTCGTAACACCACCCACATAGAAATTTTGAGGATGTGGTCCATGGCTACTGGCACCATTTAGCCGGAGTGCGAATGAGTAGTCATTGTAGATTTTGAAGTACCGCCGGGCATCCAGGGAAACGGTTGAAAATTCACGATCGGAAGTGATGAATTTTGGAGAAAGCAGAGCGCCGACGTTAATGCGCCAGCCGTCAATCGGATAATAAGATCCATACAAGACATTATCGAAAACCCAATTTGCCTGGGGGAGAATAGTGGCGAAGGTGGAGTCGGAAAGCGGTAGGTATTGGCCATATTCGTCATAGGTATAATACTCTTGCTTAATGTTAAACCATGTCAGACCCAGCTCAGCCCGGTTGAACTTACTGAAAGGATGCGACAGACCGGTTGATATGCCATAATTGCGAATTCGCAAGCTGGGCAGTGTCCACCAATAGTCATCTGTAAAATGGAATGCCAGGATGTTGAAATTCGTTCGTTTGGCAAGGTAATCGTAACCCAACAACAGGTCAGAATTTTCAATATTCTTGTTCAATTCGAAGCCGAATTGAATTTGATGATTCCCCAGAATATCCGAAAACACCATCAGGGCGTTCCCCTGGAATCCGAAAAAATTATCGTAACCAGCCTGAGCGTCCACCAGATCGATGGTAAACTTGGTTTTGTAATCGTGTACCAGATAGGAGCCGGTACTATCCTGAAAAGTGAGGTTTTTCGCCAGGATTGAATCCACTATTGATGTGTCAGGAGGTGTCAGCCGGGAGGCGAATTCCGGACTGAAAATGTATTTGGTGTAAGGATCGGTAACTCTCTTACCCGGCTTCGATTCCGTGGTTTTGGAATAGGTAGGATCGATTTGAACATCCGTGCGACTCAGGAAATTCGATTTTGAGGGCTCAGGCAATGCCGGTAAGTCAAGCGGGTTGCTGATCTCATATATGTCCCAACCCCCCTTTTCATAACCGGCAAAAACCAATCGTGCGTCGTCATCACCCCAGCTCAATTGGAAAGCTCCTGAAAGGACATTTGTTATCGGGTAATCAACTTTGGTCTCAAGGTCAAATAACCGAACATTCCAGATTCCCGATTGGTCAGAGGTATAAGCCAGCATGGGTTTGGTGGTGGCGAACTCTGGAGAATCCTCATCGCGCGGCGAGTCCGTGATTCGGGTGATCTGCCTGGTGGCGACATCAATGGTATAAATATCTGTGTGTTGGTACGGGTGATTCAGTATCTCAACATTGGTGGTCACCGCTTCCGGACGGGCTGCTTCCGGGGATAATTGTCCCTGGCGATCGGAAACAAAGGCGATGGTCTTTCCATCTGGTGACCAGGCCGGATCACCATCTTTGTAAAAATCTGAGGTTATCCGGCGAATTTTTTTGGTGTCTACGTCCAGAATGAATAGGTCAATTGCCCCTTTATCCAATCCACTAAATGCGATTTCATCAGCGATTGGTGACCAAGCTGCTGAAAAAATGCCATCCAGATTCAGCTTAAAAATCTGCTTTTTCTCCGTCTGGGTATCATAGATCACCAGTGCATCAGACTCACCAGCCTTGCTCGCAAAAACCAGTCGACGGTTATCGGGCGCCCAGCTAATGCCGGGACTGAGCCATTTCAGCTCCTCCAGATTGGGTGTGCGCTGGCCGGAGACGATTCGTTTCACTTCCCTTCCGTCTTCGGCGGAGATCAGGTAAATGTCTGCATAGCCGCTTCGATCCGATTGAAATGCGATTCTGCCGCCGTCGGGAGAGATCGCCGGACTGATATTGAAATAATTTTCGAGTTTCACATGATCCGTCATGGGTCGGGCGATGTCCTTGATCACTGATCGTCCTTCAATATCCGGCCAATACTCTTTGCGGACCTGGAATTGCCATTTTTCCGTAAGTCCGTCCAAATCCAGACCGATGGTATGCTCCAGCGTTTTATCCATGGTTTTTTGGCGACGGAGAGTCTGGAATATTTCACCGATCCGCTCCACACCATATGTCTCGCCGATATACCGAAGCACACTTTGACCACCTTTGTAGGCCATATAATAATCCAGTGCACGGAGTGGTGGTAACAGACCATTGATCGCGGCATCCCGAATGATCATGTCTGCGTTGGAATCCCAATCCAGGGATGAATATTCGGCGTAACCTTCACTAAGCCAGAGCGGCATTTCAACCTGTACACGACCACTCACAATTGATTGTACATTTCCGCCAAAGAGCATGTCGTTCAGCACGGCATGGGTCAGTTCGTGATGTAATACATGCCGAAATTGCTCATAACTACCTTCAAATGGAACGACGACACGATTTTTGAAAAGTTCGGTGAAGCCTCCAATCCCTTCGTATAGGTATTCCAGTGTCACATTGGTCTGTTGAAAATCGTTGTGCGAATTGTAGATCAGAATCGACACACGCTTTGTCAGTTCCCAGTTCAGTTGGAAGGAGATGGTCTTATAGGCTTGTTCGGATACGTGTGCGGCGAAGGATGCCACATTTTTTCCACCTTCATAGAAGTAAATATCGAAATGGGGTGTCTGAATGAATGACCATTCCTGATCTTTGTACTGAATCTTGTTTTTGCCGAATTGTCCAAACGCCAATCCACCCAAGAGTGAAAGGAGTAGGAGTGTTGATGCCAGTTTTTTCAATTGATTATGAGTCTTTATTTTTTTATGGGCGTTGCGTCATGGTGAAGGTGCCGGGAAAATAACCTATGGTCATTAATTTGTCAAATCATTGGCTCCAGGTAATATTTCTCCCCAAGGAAGTTAAAATTCATCGAATCAGGTGATTGTTCCCGGTACTGATTTAAAGAATTGAACTGAAATCAAAAAAAAAGCCTCCGGGAACAGAGGCTTTATAGAATACTGATTTAGAATCGGGATGATGGTTTATTTCACCGGTTTGGCTTCGACTTTGGATGCAGCAAACGCCTCCGCACCGGGCAGAATTGACTCTACCTCAGAGTGTGGACGAGGGATGACATGAACGGATACCAACTCACCTACTTTTTCGGCAGCAGCGGCACCGGCGTCAGTAGCGGCTTTCACAGCACCAACGTCACCACGCACCATTACTGTGACGAATCCGCCACCAATATGCTCTTTACCAATTAATCGAACATTAGCAGCTTTGACCATTGCATCGGCTGCTTCAATTGACCCCACCAATCCACGGGTTTCTACCATTCCCAACGCATCTAATGACGTAGCCACTTAAATCCTCCAGTCCTTCGAAATTTGTCCTTTAACCATCATTGCGATTGCTGATTTTAATGTTTCGCACTCTGGTTGTCAACCGAATTAAAAATTGATATGGGTGCGAATTTTGGTTGAGGGACAGCACGATTTTGCCGTGGCGGGAATGCTGGAACGCGTTTAGTTTAGCACCACATGGAAACAGCCTATTTTTTATCCGATGCCCATCTGCAGTTTCACCTTGACGATTATGAGAGACTCCGGCGACTTGAATTATTCAAATTGCTGGATCAAATCAGAGCTGAAGGCGCGACTCTGTTTATTCTCGGTGATTGGTTCGATTTTTATTTTGAATATGGTCAGGTTATCACCAAAGGTTACCTGGATGTCTTTATCAAACTCCGGGAATTGCAACAGGCAGGCATTGCAGTTCACTACGTTGCCGGTAACCATGATTACTGGCTGGGTAAATGGTTAACAGAAGAATTCGGTATTCAGATTTACCGAGAACCGGTGACGCTTGATTTTGCTGGCAAGCAGTGGCATCTCATTCATGGAGATGGATTAGCAAAAGCGGACTCGGGATACCGGTTGTTGAAAAAATTTCTGCGACATCCCGCACTCATCAAATTGTTCGGCTGGATTCACCCGGACGTGGGGCATTGGTTGGCGAACTTTGTCTCGTACAAATCACGGGCATTAAACTCAGATGAAACCGCTGACCTGGAAGCTAAAGTTCAGGAAAATATACTGTATGCCCATACGATTTTTGAAGCGGGTGCGGATTATTTTATAACAGGACATGTTCATTGGCCCCGAATTGAACGGTTTTCCGGAAAAACCTTTTTAACCATCGGAGATTGGCTGAATCATTTTTCATACGGCTACTATGATGGATCGAATCTGTTACTTAAACAATGGCCGGTTAAGTCGCTGCCACAAAGGGAATTACCTTGACTTGAAGTTCCAAAATGGATAAACTCAAAAAAGCATTTAATCACCAGGACCGTACCTCCGTTTGTTTTGCAAGTGAGGGTATCGGAAGGATTCACATGGCTAAGCGATATTTTTTTTGGAAGGGGCTCATTGTTGTGTTTATCACAATGGTGATGATGGCCTGCAGTTCAGGGGCACCGGCATCCACAGCGGAAGTTGACAAACTTTATGATCGGTACCGCGAAGGAAACAAAAAGGCACTCGTTAATCTCATTGATTTATATGAAGATGATGCCGCCCCGAAATCCATCCGAATGCAAGCATTGAAATCAGTGATTAATAGCAATGACCCGAATGGCTTCGCAGCGCTTCGCAAATCAATCGAAACCGGCTCACTCGAAGATCGGGAGATGTTCATCCTTGCTGTGCGCGGATTAGCGGATGGTTCCGGCCAAAAAAATGTGGGTTCGGTCGTAAAAGCATTGGAAACCTCCAGGCAAAATTTCATCTCGGACAGGGATGAGATGATGCGTGTGATTGAGGAGCAGGTTGATGACCGCAGCATCGCCAATATTTTATCTCTCTATGCTCACGAGGAAGAGGATTACCGAAGTTTTGAAGCTGCAATGACGCGCATTCTGGGCAAAATGAATGACGCGCGTGTTGTGCCAATCCTGATGGCCATCGCGAGTGACAAGCGTGTGCCTCTGAATGTCAGAAATTCTGCGATAAAGATTCTGGGACAAAAGAACGATCCGGCGATTGGAAAACTCTTGGCTGAATTAATACACGACCCAAACAGTCAGAATCAAATTCGTGATTTTGCGCTTGCGAGTACCAATGACTTGAAGGATGGGCGCGTTATTCTGGCTTTGGTTGAAGCGTTGCACAGCCAGCAGGCATCCTATTTCACAACAGTGGATGCCATTACCAGTGCCTTAAAAAATTACAATGATCCCAGTATTAAACCGGTGTTGCTGGCGGTGATCACGGATGATACCTACCCGATCCGTATTCGCCGACAAGCTCTGGAGGGAATGGCGAATTATGTCGACCCGGTCATTGCAGAGTCATTGATCGAGATGCTTAACAAACCTGAGAATTTCATTTTCTATGCAGGGATCAAGGGGATCGTCGATGCGACTCAATCCCCGGAGCTTTCCAACAAACTGCAGCGCACTGCCCTGGCCGCCCAACAGAATGCGGAGGTCGAATGAGCCCCAGATTAAACTATTTGTTAAAAACCAATTGGTTCGTTTCCGGTGGAATAATCCTTGTACTAGGGCTGTTATTGCCATTTCCCAACAATTTGACAGCTCAGGAAACTAGCGGGGAACCCTCTCAGCAATTGCTACAGAAACTTGACACCCTGGTAGTGGATACGACTAAAGTTATCCCCTCCTTTGTAGGGAAAAAATCTGCTGAACCTCGTGATTTTTTTAAAACACCATACAGTGCGGACGACCCTGCGTTTCAGCAGAGGGTGGACCAAATTCAACTGGAAATGGAGCAAATCAAGATTCGTCTGGAGAAAGTCGAGAATGAAACCTCCATTAATCGAATGCGGCGGGAAATAAAACGGCTGACTCAGGGCGAAGATGAGATTAGTGAAATTACCATGCAAAATGGTACCGTTGTGATGGGAAATATCATCGCAGAAAATATGGATCGTATCATCGTTCAGACTCAAATCGGCCAGTTAACATTGGATCGAACGACCATCCGGGGGGTGAAGGCTCAGCAGAAACCGCATGCGGTACTGGCATTGGATGGCAATTATGAAGAACGCAATTACCCGGACAAACGCGCTTTTACCGGTCAGGTGATAAACAAGGGATTACGCCGTGGCGATTTCGTGCGCGTGGTGTTCCGGTTGCATGACAGTAAAACCAATATAATCGCCCAGGATTCAACTTTTCTTGCAGGTGAAACAACCACCTATTTAAGCGGAGTTGTTGGTGAGTCAGCGTTGTCACCCAATAAAACCAGCAAATTCTACTTGGAAGTTCCCTTGCCTTCCGGTGTAGATTCGCGTAACATATCCTACGTCACGTACAAGGTTCGCTTTGATGAATTTGACTAGTTGGTGCGTGATTATTTGAAATAGGCCTCTATACAACCCACATAGGCAAAGAGGGGATTCAACCTCACAGAATCCCTCCTCTTTGCTCATTTGATGTGAAAGCGCCCCGGTAACGGGGCGCTTCTCACTTATATCAGTTTCCATACAAAAATCAAATCATCGTTTGCTCTGCAGTATCCAGGAATAATTTAAAAAGTCCTGCAAGGGTATTAAGATGCAGGACTTTTTAAATTTCAGCGATGATTAGAACTGGAAGTAGACATTTACCGTGGGTAAAAAAGGCAACAATGCGTACTCACGATCTTCCTGGGAAATAAGTGGTCGTGAACTTGATGGCAGATTGTTGGTCTCTGAGTTGGTCATGTTATAAAGGGAGATCGTAACGCGACCGGAAATTGATTTCAAATTAAAATCGCGATAAAGTGCGCCATCCAGTCGATTGTAGAGACTCCCGGTCTTTTCCTGGCCGGCATTATCCAAATAACTTTTTCCCGACGCGAAACGGTAACCCACCGTGTAGCCCGATTTTTCGCTAATCTTTCCCTCTAATTCCAATGCCAGTCTGTGCGTCCGGTTAGCCGGGGCTTTGAACTCGGTGTTATCGACATTCCGCCAAATTTCCCTACCGAGCTCATAGTGAATCAGGCTTGTCAGATTTCCCAATCGTCGTTCAGCAACCAATTCAATCCCATACCGTCGTCCATCCTTCAATTCCGTCAGCCAACCATCCATAGTATTGACATTACCGGACCAGATTGAGTCCAGCGTCGTTGGGTGGTCTATGATGGAATAGAATGCCCGTGCTTGCAAATCGTAGCCGATCAATGGAGTCCAGCTTCCGCCAACACCCATCAGCCAATTCGTTTGAGGAGTCACGCTCTGGTCAAACGGCAAGACGAAATCCAGGATGGGCTGGGCAATCGTCGTTGGCAGCGAAACCTCAGCGATCATGGTGGAATAGTGGCCAATATGCGCATTAAATGCATAGACATTTGAGGGTTGCCAGATGATTTCCAGCCGTGGATCCCAGAACATTTTCGACAAACCGGTATTGAGCGTTGCGCGTAACCCAGCTTCGGCCGCAACCTGCCATGGCAGCGTGTACCGGTAAGAGGCGTATGTAGCGATCAATGCAGAATAATCCGTTTTGGCATTCGATGTATCGGCAAAATTTAGCGTAGGTGAAAGAATTTGTGCCTGGAGTCCTGATGTAAGAATATTATTCTGCGAGGTGTAATATTCACCTTCGATGAATCCACCATAGGTGACAAGTTCATTGGCAATGGCATTGGTCATCGTCTGGTTATCCCAAAGAGGGACGGCACTGCCCCTGAGGTAGCTGTAATAACGCGTTCGGTAAAGACTCCCGTGCACCGCTAATTGATGCGAAAAACGGTGCTGAAGTCTCGCCGTCCAGGTTCCATCGTCCCAGATCGATTGAGAGTAAACGGAACTGGTGTCGCCGTACCAGTGTAATTTGTCGTGGGATGTTAAGAAACTAATGGCGGCCGTCGTGTTATCTGCAATATCAAATGTGATTTTGCCATTCAATTCATAGAAATAATAGTCGGGCGTTGCCGGTGCAAGCAAGTTGCTCGTGGGGAAATTCACACGGGAATAAATGCTGTCAAAATCAATCCGACGACCGCTGACATACCACGAACCGCCCAAAGGATGTGGACCAGACGTCGTGAGATTGCTCTCCAGCATTCCCAATCTGCCCTGGGCTTGAAAGCCCGAGCGATTGCCTTCGTTGAAAACAAGGTTGCTGGAATTATCGTGGTTGAATCCTTGTGATGCATTGGTCCCCAAAACATCATGCTGAATGTATTTCGTAGCATCCAGATTAAAGGGTTGGAAAATGCCGTACAGATGCCGGGTGTTGTAAATGGGAACTTCGTCAAGGGTATATTCAATACGATCGTTGGTTGTGCGTAACCATTTTCGGGGTGGATTTAGCTTCACGGTATACCCGACAATGACCGGCAATGTATCGGGAATCAATGAAATCAGCGAATCCACCCGGGGCTCTTCTTTTCGATTCGGCTGATAAGCAGCCTGAAGCAATTCTGAATCCTCCACAACCACCTCCCTCAATCCGATGGTTTTGGGAAGCAGATAAATGTGCAGTATTTCATGAGGTTCGTCCTGGAAAAAGAGGCGTGTCCGGTAGGTCTGATAACCAATATAACTCACCACGATGTCAATGGAATCCCGTGACATGTTGCCGACGAAGAAATAGCCATCAATGTTGGTTGTTGAACCCAGGCGTGTTCCCAATATCACCAGATTCGCAAAGGGTAGAGGCTCCTGTGTGCGTGCATCCCGAATCGTACCTGAAATTGAAGTGATTTGCCCAAACGCAGATCCGGTGATGAGAAAAATGAACATTAAAGTGACCCACATTCGCCCTAAAATTCGCATTATAATTTTATCCTCTCAGCAAGTTTTGCTTTTGTGTTTCAACGATTGTTTAAAAAGGCAGGTTCCAGTCAATTTACTTCCTTCTAATCTCATGGGGATTAATTTACTCCAACTAAAGGTGAAAACATATGAGTGGTGTTACAATTGTGCCGATTACCAGCCGGCGAGAGATCAGTCAATTCATCCAGGTACCTTACAATCTGTATCAAGGTGATCCTAACTGGGTTCCCATCCTCGAAATGGAACAGAGATCGTGGTTTAAAAAATCTCATGAGTTCTACAGCCACGGCGCAGCGCAGGGGTTTGTAGCACTGAATTCCAATGGTCGTCCCATGGGGCGAATTATGGCGATTTATGAACAACTTCGTGCTGAAAACCACGGAGGCAAACTGGGAGGCATCGGGTTTTTTGAAGCTCCGGATGATCCGGTTATTGTATCAGCATTGTTTGAAGCGGCCGAGGATTGGTTGCGCAAAAGGAATTTGACACATTGTCGCGGCCCCATCAGCCTTACGGAGAATGATCAATATTGGGGTCTGCTGGTTCACAATTTTAGTCAGCCCTATCTGGGGATGAATTATAATCCGCCCTTTTATGAGAGATTGTGGTTGGAGCGGGGCTACACCTGTGCCAAGGAAATGTACTGCTATCAGTTGCCGTTGAATGGCGACGTGCCGCAACGGCTACTCCCGGTGGCCGAAAGGCTAAAGCGGCAAGGCCATGTTACTGTCCGGACCATTGACATGAAAAATATCAGGCGCGATGCAGAATTCCTCCGGCAAATCATCAACAAAGGATTTATCGGTGTAGATGACCATATCGAAGTGCCACCAGAGATGATTGACTCAATGGTGAAACAACTAAAACCCGTCATTGACCCCGATTTCGTCATCATCGGGTTTTACGATGGCGAACCCGCATCTTTCGTGCTAGCCCTGCCGGATTGGCATCTGGCATTTAAATATGTCAACGGCAAATCAGATCTTATCAGTCTCATTAAATTGATACTATATCGTAAAAAAATCAATCGCTTACGCGTTTCGGTGTTCGGGACGGTTCCGGAGCATCGGAACAAAGGATTGGAAGCGGCGATATTTGCCCATGGCTACCAGTTAGCATTAAAAAAGGGCATCGTCGCTGCTGAAGCAGCCTGGACCGCCCGTGATAATCGGCTGATGCGGGCCGGAATCGAAGCTGCCGGTGGCGTCCATTACAAAACGTACAATTGGTACGAACGAGAGCTTTAAGTCCAAAAGTCACATACTGTCGTTCTCTATGAATCACTGATTAAGGCGCTTGTCGGGTTTATTAGCTGTGGAAAAAATTGGGTCGTCTGAAACTCGGCAGAGTTAAATGAAGATGATTGCAGAGCTGGGGATGATCTTGGCCGATCGAATCTGCATTAAAAATTTTGCGAGAAAATTCCTGCGAAATTAGCCACCGAATCCAGCGCTTTGCGTTCTCTCACCTTGTACTCACTTTCAATCTGCCACTCTTTCAATCCTGAAAATGGTTTGTAATGTCCCAGAACCACCATCACCGGAACATGGTATCCTGTCGGAATTCCCAATCGGTCGATCAAATATTTTTCATCAAACCCGGCAATCGGGTGCACTGCCAATCCTTCTGCAACGGCTTGGTGCATGAGATTGCTCAGGGAAAGTCCGAGTTCGAGTGCTGCCCATGGGTTTGCTTTCTCACTGTCTTTTTCATAGCTGTCACGATGCACCGCGGCGATGAGGCAAGCGGCACGCTTCGCCCAAAAATTACCTTCAGCTAATGCCGCCTCGGCGACGGTCCGATTTTCATTGTTCCGGTTAAAAAAAAATATATCGCCAGGGTTGATTATTATTGGTGGAAGGCGCCCACCGAGCCGCCTCGGCTACCGCAACCAGCTTATCTTTCGGAATGTCCTGGTCCGGGTCGAAACTGCGGGTGCTCCAACGTGTTGCCAGCACATCCATGATCGGCATGAGCGTCCGGGCTCGCTTGGTCCGGAAATCCACCGGTGTCGTCTCAGAATGAAGTATTGTCATCATATCCTTATTTATTTCTGCTCACCTTGTTTATTGATGATGCAATCGGTGAAAAATCCGAATTAACAATGGGTTACAGGACATTCGGTCGGCCATGCCAAGTGACTGAATAAGTCTTCAACAGTTTATTTTCGTAGGTGAAAATTGCCGAGAAAAATCCCGACTCCTCCAACCACGGCAGGAAAATACGATCCCCATCCCAAAGCTGAATTTGATCAATCTCCGTCCGGGTCAGCCAGGCGAGATGTCCTTCCGGCGGATTTTCCAAAAGAGAACCGGTCCATTGGGGTGCTGTAAACAGATACACATACCAATCATTGATGCCATCAAACATGGGAAACACGATATGACCGTGAAGGATCGGGTCCGTTATGGTAAGGCCGGATTCTTCCCGAACCTCGCGAATGGCGCAGGCTTCGGGGGTTTCGCCGGGTTCAAATTTCCCACCCAAACCATTCCACTTTCCCTCGTGGTAATCATTGTTTTTCTTGACCCTGTGCAGCATCAATGTCTTATCGCCATCACGCACATATACCAGAGTTGCCAGAATTGTCATTCGGAGCCCATTTTTATTAGAGGTTGAACAATCATGGCTCGAAGATAAAACAAAAAGGCGGCATCGAAACACCGCCTTCTTACACTTTGCTTTTACATCAGGATTTCAGATCCCCCCGATCCTGACACCCGCAAAGTTCAGGGTTTTGACACCCAATCACGCCCCCAAAGACTGAAACGGAAAATTTTTATCCAACCAGGTCTGGACGATACCATGCATCAATGAAATTCCCCGAATGATCTCGCGTCGGTTTTCGGGATTGGTGTAGGTGAGCATTTCGGAGTGAATTTTCGTGTATTCATCCTGTAGTTTCTGAACAACAGATCGTCCTTTTGTTGTCAGATTGATGTTTGAATAGCGCCGATCGTCGTTGGATTGAACGCGTTTGACCAGGTCGGTTGCGACCAAACCATCAATAATGCGCGTCAGGCGGCTGGCAGAAAGTTTCATGGAAAGTGCTAAATCATGGACGGAATAGACCGTCTGCGCTTCCATAATGCGTAAGCATCGGAACTCCGCAACCTTCAGACCATGGTCTTTTGCAAATATCTTTTCCTTAATCTCACAGCATCGTAGCAGATCAAATGTCAGATCACTTACCGTTACCGCTTGTTGAGATAATTCCTTGTCCATCATAACCCCCTGGTTTTCGTTTATCCAACCATTATGTCAAACCGTTTGCATAAAATGCCATCGGTAGCTTTTAATCTGATAACAGTCCTAATTGCGAAAGGCAGTAGTTCATATTTACAAATTATGATTGCAATCTTTGCGCCAAATCATCAAAAACTGCTGAATTATGAATTCCGTGGATGTAGGTTACAGGCATGCAAAAGGAAATTTTATTCAGTGAAGCCAAATTGAGAAAATATCCGGAGCCTGTTCATATCAGTATCATCCGGGACAAAAACGGTCGCTATAACCCGATTTCAATGGCTTGGGCAATGTTCACCAGTATCGAACCACCTATGGTGGCTATTTCAATCGGATTGGAGCGCTATTCCTTCGAGGCCATTGAACACAGTGGTGAGTTTGTGTTTGTCTTACCCTCAGAATCGATGGGTGAGGCTGTACGATTTTTCGGGAGCACGTCCGGGCGGGATATTGACAAATTAAAGGAATTGGGCATCGCCACACAACCTGCCACGAAAATAGACAATGTCCTGTTATCCGATGCTGCCGCAAATTTTGAGTGTGTGGTGAAATCAAAAGTCCGCAGTGGGGATCACATGATCTATGCCGGGTTGATCGTAGCCAGTCACATCAATACAGAACCCGCCAGACGGCTCTATTCAGTTGAACCCAGAGTATTTGCCGGCGTAACCCGTACGGGTTTAGAGAAAGAAGAAAGTTGAAAGAGTAAGAATTAGAGTCTCCTTGAAAAAGTCTTAACCATTAATAAATACATTGACTTAAGGCGTATATATATTAATTTATCTGCAAGGAAAACAGGCAGTTGTATCCAATAACCTTGCAGACAAAGGTAATCTCAAGATGATTCGTGACTCTTCCAGTAATCAAACAGTTCTGGATTTCTATCTTCCCTTTGGTGGT
>MNWS01000219.1 GCA_001872685.1 Fidelibacterota bacterium CG1_02_48_14 | reverse complement strand
GACTGCCGGTGTGGGTTGATGAGCCGGAGAATCTTAGCCAATTCATCTGGCTGGAAGAGCGACATGTTAAATCTGTAGTGACCTCTCGCATTGATCTGGCGTTGCTGCCACGGGCTACTTTGACCAATCATCTCCCTTGAGCAGCTGGTTTGGCATCGCGTCCGCCAGCTCACTTTCTCCCCTAACTCAATTCTGCCAACCCTTCCTGAGCATGCATTGACGATCTAACTCCTCATTTTCTCAACTGCTGAGCTAAACCCGGCAAATTTTCCAGGCTCCCGAATTGGTGATTATCCATGATTGATACCGCATGCATGGAAATACATCAGCACCCGGCTCAATTTTTTACCCGCCGGCTAAGAGACAGCATGAATGCATGATTTGTACCCAGAATTTTGGCAGTCAGGAGAATTCAAACTTGTTATTTAATAAAAAAGCCGCCCCGGAAAGGAGCGGCTTTTTTATTAAATAACTGAGCTAGTTCGTTTTAAAACAATTTACCCGATCATTAGGGCAGATCGTTCAAAACGGCAATCGAGTTGTTGATGATGTATTTCACATAACCTGGGTTATGTACACCAAGGCTGCGATCTTCGGTCAGCGCTTTGTAATTCAGGCATGCACCGGCTACGACTGGATCGTAGGTGCCACTAACTGAATTGTCGCTACCGGCAGCTGTGATACCCTCAGCATCCAACAAGGTTTTCAGAGAATCCAGCATACCCTGGACTTCAGCCTGTAGCTCTTCTGTCTTCGAGACGGCATCATCAGCACTATGACAGGCCAGACAGCCAGCAGTGTTCAATTCCAATGAACCATGATAATCATAACCCATCTTCATGGTGTGACCACCAGCCTGAACACCAAACGGTTCGGCCATGTGGCAAGTCACACAAGCATCTGTGATCAAACCAGCGTGTGACATGGCCGGGTTGGTATAACCCGAACCAGCATCAAACAAACCAGTACCTGCAAAAGTATTGGCCTGTGGCCCGTGATGGACACCATAGCGGGAGCCTGAGACTGCAATATCAGCACCACCGGCTACCGGCCAAGGTTCGACAGTACGACCCTGATGGCAACTGGCACAGACATCACCTTTACCGAAATCGATGGTTTCCGTGACATTACGTAAGGCAACGGCACCGCTCACCCTCAACCCCAAGTCGGCTTCTGTGTATGTGTTATGGATATCATGACAGGTGTAGCAGTTCTGTGGATTCGGATTATTAATAATCGCACCAGTTGCTTCCCAATCATAAGTTCCGTCAAGATTACCAAGGAAACCCTGACTTGTGTGGCAAACGGCACATTCACCGGTATTTCTTTCGAAATTACCACCGGTAGCATGTACAGATGCAGCCCACTGGATTTCACGAGCGAAAATTCCTTGACTGTTGTCGTGACATTCGGTACAAGTGGCGTTGGCATCAACACCGTCTATACCATCAATACCGTCGGCTCCGTCGGCTCCGGCAGGTCCGGCTGGACCTTCGCAAGAGACGGCGAATACCATCAACATTGCCAGTGAAAAGACGAGCAAGGCGCTTTTCTTGACATTGTTTCCTAATACCATTTTGACTCTCCTCTTTTTCTTTGAAGGTTTATGTTCAAAAACTTTGAAATAACTTCCGGACAACTGAAACTCCCCTAAGAGGTTTCCCTTATCAAGAAGGAAGGCGACCTAACTCTCCCTCACCGGCACAGCCGATGATTGCGTCCCCTTCAGACCGCCTGTCAATCACACCCTTCGAAAGGTTTCTGATCAACAACACGCTGCAGAATTCCTTCATAAACCCTCGATAAAGAATTTCCTTCTGCATGGCTGTCTCTGTGGCAACATTGATGCCAATACTTCCCGATTTTTGCAACGTTTTGAAACTGCGTGCAGCCAGATAAAATATTTTTCAGCAAAATGCTTTGATGACAGCAAGTTGTAATCGTTTGATGCCCGGGCTTGGAAAATTGAGTTTTTTTTAATGCACAGGTGTGGTGAATTCGTGGAAAAGAGTTGACTGTGTTGATCTTCTCGACACCCCTGGTTCCAAAAAATGACTGAAGCGGAACTTCAGATTCTCATTTTCTGCAATCTATTCATCCAAGGAATGAGAAGGGTTTATTCCGGAATTACCCTGAACGGGTCAATCAACAAAATCAATAATAACTGGATGTTACACGCATTTATTAAGAAAGAAAATAATTACAAAATAAAACTTAGCGAATCAAACGGGTCATTCAGTTTGCCGAGTAATCACTAGGAAAGTTTATAAATCTCCCGGATGTAGTCATCCAACATCCGCTTTGCTGTGAATTCAACACCCGTTTTAATGGATTCCCGCATCATTTGGATCCAGGCAGAGCGATTCTCATAGAAGACTGGAATTACTTTCTCTTCCAGCACACGATATAATTCGCTGGCGTCTGACCGATCGCTGGGAATCATGGGTTCCCCGAAGGACCAACCATTTTCGCCGTTTCGACAACCTTCATTCCACCAACCATCCAGAATGGAGAGGTTGGGGACCCCATTAAGCGCCGCTTTCATGCCGCTGGTGCCACTGGCTTCATTGGGACGCAGAGGTGTATTCAGCCAGACATCCACACCGCTGGTAATCAACCGGCCCAGCCACATGTTGTAATTTTCCAGGAAAACGATATTCACGCGTCCACTCAACTGCTTCACATGCGTATAAAGTTCCTGAATAACCTCTTTACCATGCTCGTCACGAGGGTGCGCTTTGCCGGCGAATATGAATTGAACCTTACCCTTACAAACAGAGGCCAGGCGTTCCATATCATAAAAAAGGAGATTGGCGCGTTTATAGGTCGCAGCCCGTCGGGCAAACCCAAAAGTCAACAAATCCGGCGATAATCCCTTTTGGGTCATGGCATTGGCATAATCCAGCAGGTTGGATTTGTTCTCCATGTGTGACTCCCACAATGCCGTATCCGAAATGTCCTTCACTTTCAGCAGCTCGGTAGGATCAACCGACCATTTCGGCAGGTTTTTGTCGTAAAGATGCTGCGTTTCCCGGCTCGTCCAGCTTAAATGATGGACGCCATTGGTCACCGCTTTCACCGTATCATCGGGATACATGTGTTGCGCCACTTGTGCATGTAATTTTGAAACAGCATTAATGGACCGACTCAGGTGCAATGCTAAATTGGTCATGGAGAGCTTGCCATGATTGTCAGCCAAATCCTTCAAATTCGCTGGCGCGAACGCACCCAAAGCCGGCAAGGCAATGTCATAGGAAAATTCATCATGACCGGCAGGAACCGGGGTATGGGTTGTAAAAACGCATTGTTGACGAACGGATTCAACAGCACCTCTGCTATCCTTCAGCAAATCCAGTGTCAGGAATGCCGTGTGACCTTCGTTCATGTGGTAAACCTTGATGCTCTTCTGGTAGCCCAATAACTTGAGTGCGGCCATTCCGCCCAATCCCATGGCCATTTCCTGATACAACCGATGCTGATTATCGCCGGCATAAAGTCGCGAACACAAATCGCGATGAGCTTCTTCGTTTTCCGGTAGATCGGAATCCAGAAATAAAATAGGTACTCTGAATCCGGTCACACCCTCGATCCAATAACGCCAAATTCCCAAATGAATGGTATGGCTGTTGATGCGAATTGAGACGCTTTTGTGGAGGTTTTCCAGCAACCAGGATGGATTGAATGGCGGATACTCTTCAGTTTGTCGGCCCTGAGCATCAATCCGCTGGTTCATATAACCCTCACGGTACAGGAGTGTCACTCCCACCAGTGGAAATGCTGCATCAGCGGCGGCTTTCACATGATCACCGGCTAAGACACCTAATCCACCTGAGTAAGAGGGAATACTGGGTGAAACACCGATCTCCGCACTAAAATATCCGACCCTGGGTTGAAACTCTTTCACCTGCTAACGCTCCTATTCACCTTATTAAATAAAATATTTTATCTCAATCTCAATTATTGATTATAGTTCTTCACCGTTCTCATCACGGGTCTGCATCAGTGGGGCTGTTACCTCCAAATCAAACATGAGTTCCAAACTTTTGCCCGGTTTAAGGTCAAATGACCAGAGGGGCAAAACTGCCGATGCCTGATAAACGCGTTCAAAACCCGCCTCAGACATAGAAATCGTCTCCACCGGCGCCCGCCAGAGTCGCACCGGTGATTTGAAGTTCAAGGAAACACCAAAATTTTCCCACTCACTGGCGACGGTAATTTGACTGACATTCGATTCGTCTGACTGGGTAATCAGCGCACATCGGGTTGATGCGTCGCCATTGAGTTCGTAGTACCGGTCGGGGCTATTTCCGCCCAGTAACCCGAAATTAAACTCATTTCCATACAACCCATGGATGGCATGGTCAGCGGTATTTTTAATGTTGATTTTGAAGTGCAATCCACCGGATGTCAGCGTGAGTTCTTTGGTCAGCATGACCGGCAAATTCCAGATACGACCGGAAGCGGTGAGTTTGATACCTTCCTTAATCCGATCCACGTGAAAGCGCGTGTTGATGAAGTTGCTACCATCTTTCGCCTGGGAACGATAGAAATTGTCCTGGGTTTCGTCAGCGCCATAAAAATGGTCAATCCAACTCACCCGGGGATTCTGATCAAGGAAGAGGTAATTCTGGAGATTCTCCTCTTTCGCCAGAACCAGGTCATGAATGGAGCCATTACCAGCCGCCGCGGTTGTTGCGTAGGGTAATTTTTCATGATAGCTCTCAGAGTACCGTCGCAGCGTATTGGTGGCATTAAAGTTTGAAGCCAGGACATCGAGCTCCTGGATCGTGGCGCCATTCTCTCTGACAAACACCTGTAGCACGTCATTCCGCAATTGGTATTCCTGATAACCATCTTTGTCAATGTCCATCACGCGCAACGGCTCGTGGACAATTTTGTCAAGGGCGGTTTCAGCTTTTAACAAGTGTTCATAAATCGCATGTCGTAAGTGCGGTAAATACAGACCACCAAATACACCGTGCCAAAATGCACAATTACATTCAGCACGATACAAATCATCTTTGATCTCAACCGGGACAGGCCCAACCAGTGAATCTTCCATTCTGGCGATTCGATCGGAGACATCAACCAAACGCTTTTGCATCCAATTCGATTCTGAGTATTTCGATAAAAAATTCCGCCAGATGCCACCTTTCACAAAGGGTCGCGCCAACGTTTCCTCGCCCCGATTTTGGAGTGCGTGGACGAACTGATCCAGGTCGCGCCCCATCTGAGTTGGCAGGGTCCATTGCGACATTTCGAAATAGGATGCCGTGGGCAGATATACCAGGCTCTGGGGGCGATGGGTGCCGTGATAGGCTTTAAAAGTGGTGGTGTGTAACCAATCCTGATTTTCTGTCAACAGTGTGAAAAACCGCTCCAGCCATTTTTGTTCATAAACCGTGTGGTGAGTTCCGGGCCAAATGCCAAATTTCTCCCCATCGTCAGCCATGACCAGAAGTTGTTGACCATCTTCAGTGGCACTTTCACGCAAAATATCAATGGTTTTTTGAGGATCATCGAAGGGCATGGCGTAGCGCAATTTTTGGGAAATGGGGAAAACACCGATGGTACATCCCTCATCCTCAGTGTTGAAATAGCCGGAAAGTTCCTCCGGACGCAATCCCGCCGAAAGAAAATGATAATCGTCCACAACAATGTATTCCAAACCAGCCTGAGACAGCGGTGAAACCAGATGGGGTTCCCAAACCCGCTCCGTTAACCAGCTACCTTTAGCATCATAGTTGAACCGTTTCTTGAGGTACCGATTCATTTTCCGCAATTGACCCAGTTTGTCCCGATTGGGAATCATGGTCAGAATGGGCTCGTAGAATCCCGCAGACAGCAACTCAATATTTCCACGCTTCACCAGCGTATCCAGTAATTCAAGGATTTCCGGGCGATTCATTTCCAGCCATTCGATCAAACTACCGCTAAAGTGAAAAGCCATGTGTACCGATGGAAAGCGTTGCAGTGTCTCTAAAAACGGTAAATACGCCCGATCGCAGGCATCATGAAATACATGGTCGAAATTGCCAACGGGTTGGTGGTTGTGTATGCCAAAAATAAATTGAACTGTTTTCACGAATGGGTCTTTCTAAGAAATATCAGGCTAAACTGTTAATAATACTTATCTAACTA
>MNWS01000038.1 GCA_001872685.1 Fidelibacterota bacterium CG1_02_48_14 | reverse complement strand
CAGTCTTTTATAACGGAATTCTTCAGTATCGATAGCGTTTAACTGGTTTTTATGGAGCCGGTAAACATCGCGGATATTGCGCAACCAAGGATTGAGTAGCCCCAAATCAGCGTGCTGCAATGCGGCTTTCACGCCTCCGCAACCATAGTGACCACAGACGACGATGTGATCCACCTGGAGATGATTCACCGCAAAGTTGATAACTGACATGACATTCAGGTCATTGTTGGGAACCAGATTGGCGATGTTGCGATGGATAAAAACTTCACCCGGCTGAGCGCCCATGAGCTCTTCGGCAGTGACACGACTATCTGAGCAACCAATGTACAGAATATCAGGGTTTTGTCCCTGGGACAATTTCTGGAAATAATCGGGATCGAGATTGAGCTTCTCAGCGATCCAAGCTTCGTTGTTTTTGAAGATTTGTTTGATTTTCATGGTTGGCAATATACCACTTGAAGGGATTCAGGGAATCTTTTTTCGAAGTACTCGATGGCTGGATCAATGATGTCCCTTCCACTATACCGACCGTTTCAAAAAAGTGCGTGAAGAAATTTGTCAATGGTTTCCGTTCCGCAGGAGAATAACAGGCTGTTTGAGCCACCGCCAGGGGGCGAGTTTCTGTTATTCAGGAAACCGAAGAGGAATTTCCGCAACTTTTTTGACGAGGTCTTGATTTTTTGCTTCTTTTTTTGTGCCTCCGGCTACTGACGGATCAAGAAAAAAGAACTGAATAACATGGACACTTGTGAATTTCCAGGTAAAAGGCCTTCATCCTTTTGAGGGATCAAAAGGACCAAAAATCCTTTAGTGCCAAGGAATCAACCCGTGACTGGTAATCAGGCTTGCCCGCTGTGGAATTTAAACTCGCTCCGTCAAGTGCCGGAACTCGGACAAAAATTCCACTAAATCGCTCTCCTCGCCTGAGAGTCGGTTGGGCTATTTCAAGAAACGGATTCCAAGTGAAAAATCAAAGCGGGTTAGGTAATGATATTCTGATTTGCTTAAGATAACCGTTTGAGAGGATAAGTCGGCGGCAATTTTAACCTCCTTCAGTGTTCCGAATACCTCTGAGAACTGTACTTCTATCGCATAATCAGATGACATGGCAAAATCATACCCTGTAATTAAGTGAAAACCGGAAGTAATTCCCGTCACCGTAAAGGGATTGATTAAAATAGCATCATCTCGATATCTGAATTGGCCGAAACCAAATTGGTAGTATGAACTACTGGATCGTTTGAGATCCAACGTTCGTATAGATAGACCCAAACCTGCATAATCGGTGGTAATGTCATCACTTACCGTCCCTGTCTGAACGGATCCATTCGGCCAACGCACATGAACATTGTCCATACTATTCCTGGTCCAAAACCGATTAAATACAATTCCAACCCCAAAATATTCTGACCAAAACCAGGACAGATCAGTTTCAACATGTTGACCTAGTTTTAATTTTTCATCATGGACATATAACTCATGTTGTAATGATCCAGGAGGTTTAGTTGGATCGTAGCTTATACCGGCCTTGACAGCTAATCGCCAATGAGGATTTAGATCAGGCAAAATTACCGATCGAGCTGGCCCCACAGGAGTGACATAGTAATTATTTCGATAGAATCTCACTTGATCCCTGCGGAGTATGGTCTTTCGGACTTTGCCTCGATGCACATAATTGAAACTAACAAAATCACGCCCCATCTTGGTAATTTTACATGCGATAGTATCATCGTAACTGGTAATGATCATGTCCTGTGCAGATAAAGCACCAGACAACCACATTCCCAACATGAATATCCTAATCAAATACTTCATTGGCGGCGGTGAATTATTAATTCTTAATTCCATAAAGTCCTGAAAAAGTTCGGTTAATACACTGATTGGTTAAAAATCAAAGTTGATGGTTTTGAACTCATTGGACCCAATTTCAGTATCACGTAATTCAATAGTCGGACGAGCAACCCACCCCCCCATGCTACTCCCGCATCGAATATAGTATTCCTTCCCAAATTCAATCTTCAAAGGAAGCTGAGCCTTAGATTCTGTTGAAGCCCAAAGGTAATTGTAACCATCATCAGTGAGTTTGATTGTCGTTTTCCAATCGTTTCCTACTCGACATAGAAATGAATCCCCAAGGAATAGATCATAGCAGAAATTCGTATTCCATATGTTGTTCACCCTATAGATATGTAACAGTGCTGATTTATCATTAGTCATGGATGGACGAGTAGGTGTGGTTTCCTGAATGGTGCCTGGGATAGTTTGAATGGATTTAAAGTTCGTATTTGGCGGTGTAAATACGGGATGTACCGGGATTTTCACAATAGACTGAGGGCGTTGCCGAATTACTCTTTTTATTTTGAGCATGGTTGCTTCGATTCTTACACATCCGCTTTCACTATCCGGCTCCAGATATTGAGTAAGCTTCAAGGCATTGCCCCCCACCTTGCGAGTCTCTGCTTTGGCTAAATAAAGAACGTCCTCCTTATCGCAGCCAACCGAATAGCCGCGATCCCAAATTTTCAAAGTACCCAGATTTTGTGAAAATGATGGAATCGTGTCAGAAATGTCGAGTACTTTAATATCGACCCAGTCTTCAAGTGGTGCATAAGGTGCGTCGGTGCTTACGATGACCTTGGGTCCACATGCGACAAGCACTATTAAGGTTATTATCACTGCGGCTAATCGCTGGAATAGAAACAATGAACCAGCGTGACGATCAATATTTGACAGAACTTCTATACGAAAATATTTCATGTTTTGAGTACTCAGTCGTATACTCTCTGATTAGATTGACAGTTCAATCATGAGTGAAAAATCGGGAATAAATTAGACGAATCGTAATTTGAGTCAATTAAAATATTGTATCTCTAACCGCCTTTCTTGTTGCCCGGACGCATTCCAAAATTAGCTTTGGCGCGAATAATTTTAAATGAACAGACTGTAATGATACAACTCGACCATATCACCAAAGAATTTCCGGATAAAGTCCTTTTCGCGGATATATCGGTACTCATCACCGCCGCTATGCGCATTGGGCTTGTGGGTGCGAATGGAGCCGGAAAAACGACCCTTCTGCGAATGATCATCGGCGCTGAAGCGCCTGATTCCGGTAAAATCAGCAAGGGACGGCATATCCAGATTGGCTATTTGCCCCAGGACATTATTCCCGGAACCGATAAAAGTATTCTCACCGAAGTGATGCAGGCTATTCCTGAAGCCGGCAAGATAGAACAACGCATCGAAATCGTCTCCGAAGTGCTCAGCAATGATCCCCATGATAACTCGGCATTAAAAGAATTAGGTCAACTACAGGAGGAATTCGAGCGGTTGGACGGCTGGACTCTGGAGAGCCGGGCGAAGGAGATTCTGGGTGGCCTGGGATTCTCCGTTGAACAATTTCACCGCGCCCTGGAAACATTCAGCGGCGGGTGGCGCATGCGCGTTGCCCTGGCAAAACTCCTGCTCCAGGCACCTGACATTTTGCTATTGGATGAACCCACCAATCACCTTGACCTGGACGCGACGATATGGCTGGAAGCATTTTTAAATGACTGGACCGGTGGGTTGGTCATCATCAGCCATGACCGTGCATTTTTGGATCGTTCAGTGACGCACATTTTGGAACTGGAGCGCGGTGAAGGCCGGTTGTTCACAGGGAATTACACCGGTTATATGCAGGAAAAAGCATTACGGCTGGAACAGCAAAAAGCGGCTTTCGAAGGTCAGCAAAAAAAAATCACGGAAACAAAGGTATTTATAGACCGGTTTCGCTATAAGAGTACCAAAGCCAAGCAGGTTCAGAGCCGGATTAAGCAATTGGATAAAATTGATCGCATTGCTGCGCCGGAGAGCAACCGTTCGGTTATGCGATTGCGCCTGCCTCAACCTGAGCGTAGTCCCCGCCTGCTGGTGCAATTAAAACATGCGCGTAAATCCTACGGTGATGTCAAAGTCTATGAAGATTTATCTGCTGTGGTGGAACGCGGACACAAAATTGGTTTGGTCGGGCGAAATGGCGCTGGGAAGTCCACACTTCTGAAGCTTCTGGCGGGGGTGGAATCGGTGAGCGGCGGGACATTGACCTATGGCATGGATGTGACGCCAGCCTATTACAGTCAGCACCAGTTGGAAGTTCTGGATGAGCGGAAAACTGTTTTTGAAACGATCCAGTCTGAAGTTCCTGAGTGGGAAATTGGCCATATCAGAGCGCTCCTTGGTGCGTTTTTATTCTCTGGCGAATCGGTAGAGAAAAAAGTGAGTGTCCTTTCCGGTGGGGAAAGGGCCAGGCTGGCATTAGCCCGGATGCTCGTGCGTCCTACCCACCTCATGCTGCTGGATGAACCCACCAACCATTTGGATATTCAAAGTCGTGATGTTGTAGAACGGGCATTGCAGGATTACAAAGGAACACTGGTCTGCATTTCCCATGATCGTCATTTATTGGATTCGGTAGTTGACACGATTTGGGAGGTCGAAGATGGCGAAATCCGACCGTATCTGGGAAATTATGACTATTACAACTGGAAAAAACAGCAAGCTGCTGATGAGGCTGCATTGGTGGAAGCCGCCGTGCAGGCTGAGCAAAACCAGAAAAAAATCGCTGAGAAAAAGGAGTCCAATTCCGGTCGCACCGCCTTGTCCCACAAAGAGCGGCGTAAATTGACCAACAGACTTCAAAAATTGCCGGTTCTGATTAAACAATTGGAAGCAGACCTCGCCGCACAGCAGGCGATTCTGAATGACCCGGAACAACAGGCAAATATCAAGGGCATTCAGACTGCGCTAAGGGAACAGGACCGCATTGAAAGTGAATTATTGGAGTTGATGGAAGAGCGGGAAGAACTTTCATCCAAATTGAATGACTAGCCGGGAATACCATTTTTGCAGATTGTCTTCCTGAGCTTTGCCTGTCCGGCTCTCGACGGATCGAAGGACAATCTACAACGCTATACATCAATTTTACTGCGTGCACTTCGACAGGCTCAGTGAGACACGCAGTAAAATTTTATGGCTTTATATTTTCCGCCGCAACTCTCAGCTTTTCAATCGCACTAACCACCATAATCTCAACTGCGGCATGTGGTCGCTTAGCCGTTTCCAAAACCTCATTACTACTCGCAATCCAGGTCGAATCAGGCTGATCACCAACGGTGAGGTATGCCAATGCATCGCGTCCAATTGTGCTGATTTTCGCCAGGTTAACCGATACCGGACGGATTTCCTGCAAAATTGGCGAGGCTGCCAGCGTTGCTTCCAACCGGGCGTCATTGGCTTCCCATTTTTCAAGCCACTGATTGATCTCAATTTTTGTGGTTACCGGAGCGTCATTTTTCAGCCATTTATCCACCAAATCACGAAATTCTCGTGCAACTTTTGCATCCGGACGGGCGGCGTCCGCCACATGGGTCAGGGGCGAATAGGATGTATAGCTGGCGTGACGATGCCGGTTGTAACCTTTCACCGGCTCCAACACATCCACCAGTGTCCGTAATGCTGTGATGTCCTGCTGATTCGTCAGACGATTTAACAGCATGGGATAGTTTTTCTCATGGGTCAGCCCCAACTCTTCCAGATGAAAACTCATTACTGTCAACCGGCGATACATATCCGCCACATCATTTACTTCCGGTGCCGACCAGAATCGGTCGGCAATGGCCGCTGTGCGCGGCCAGACCCGGCTGTCAATGGTCTCCGGTGTCACCAATTCAGCCCACATGGTGGCTTCCCCACCCAGAATCCGAGCTCGCTCGGCATCACTTAAATCGGCATCCGGTGCAATGGGATAATTCAGATAATGGTCACTGGCAGGATAGCATAGATCAATGTAATAGCCGTTGGACAGAATGCCCTGATAGCCTTGTTGGGCAGCATCAATTAGCGCTTTTCGCCCACGCCAGGACTGAATCACGATATTTTTCGGCAAATCCGGCTGGTATATTTCATCCCAGCCCATCATTTTCTTGCCATTTTTCGTGAGGATTTCCAGTAACCGCGTGTTGAAATAGCGTTGCAATCCGTGGTTATCCTCCAAAGCCATGCTGTCCTTGAATGCTTGGATTCGAGGGTTGGCATTCCACTGTTTACCATTATTTTCATCACCACCAATGTGCATATATTCATCTGGAAATAGCTCTGCCATTTCAGTCCAGAACTTGTCCATG
>MNWS01000064.1:20670-26654 GCA_001872685.1 Fidelibacterota bacterium CG1_02_48_14 | reverse complement strand
TACGTGAATGGCTGCCAAACCATGAGCCGGGTCAGGACCAATTCTGGATTCAGGCCGAGGTAGTGAACAAAAATGCCTACACCGGATCCGAGTAAATTCATGAACAGAAACACCGCGACATTGGCGATGATAATATTCTTGATCGCCGGCGTTAGTGCTCGCGGTCCGATAGAAAATCCTGAGCCGCCCGAATTATTCCATGATTGCATGTGTAAAATATAATAACCGAATTTCTGGAAAAGAAGTCAGATATGGTGTTAAATGATTATACCAGACTGGCGTGATTTACCCGATTTTCTAGGCGTGATGGTAGATTTGCTCAAGGACAGCTAATGATTTCATCTGTTCAATAGGCGGTAAATGAACTTTCGTGTAATGCCAGATAAAATCCCAAAGCGAGCGCCTGTCTGACAATGTGGTGATAACTTGTTGGATACCCGGCCAATTTTCCCCATCAATCATCTGCATAATGGCCATCGTCCTGGGCGAGAGGTTGATAATGAAGCGCTCATCCGGTGTGGGACTGCACGCGGTGCAATAAATCGCTGCGTCCGGTCGGTGATAAACCGCTCCGGTACCAACCAGCGTGGTTTTGCACTGGTGACACCGAAAAGCATCAAAGCGGAATCCCAGCTCACCCAAGCATCGCAAATGAAAATACCAGTAACTTTTGACGGGCATAATTTTCGGGTTATCGAGTGACGCCAGCGTCCCAATAATGATCTCGAACAACTCCGGGTGTGGTTCGGTTTTTTCTGCCGCTCGTTCGATAAATTCCATGGCGACCTGAGCGAACGCCAGGCGATCAAAATCCTTATGGAGGGTGTAATAGGATTGAACAATTTCGCCAGACTTGAAAAGCTGGAGGTCTGAATTTGATTTTTCGTAAAACAGAACTTCCACATGCTGCACTGGATCAAGCAATCCCAGGTAGCGACTTTTGGTATTACGCACGCCCTTGGCAATCATTTTGATCCGACCCTGTTCCCGGGAATAGAGTGTCGCAATCTTGCTGGTGTCACCCTGGTTGATGGTTTTCAACACCACGGCTTCGGTTTTTAGAATCATATTTTTTTCTTCGTCCGTATGCTCGTTTAGACCTCTGGACTGGATCGGATTCGATACCGACTCTCTGTGAAAATTCGTTTCTGGCCAGAAACTTAAATCACCCTGGAGAATAACCCAGCTTTTTGAGCATGAAATAGCTACCCTGGTTGTCTTTGTCCCGCCACAACTCACCCATAAATAAAAAGAGCCCGATTTTTACCGGGCTCCATCTTGAAGCAAACTGATTCGATTTACGATTATTTTTTGAAGGACTGGAGGAATTCATCCAGTAAATATTCATGCATGTCGCCTTCACGCTCACCCGGCTTCACCGGGAAGAGATAAGCAAAGGGTTCGTCCTGCTGGAACGAAAGGATGGAATGGCAGGTGGTACATTCGTTCACGACATTATCGCCATCCGTATCAACCATGTCCATATTATGACACCGGAAACACCCCAGATCCGTTTCGTGGCCAATATGGTTTGGGTATGAGCCCCAGGTAACATTCATGTCCGGATGAATATTTCGTCGATAGATATTTTGAACCACGGTTATCGCACTGTCAATCGCACCCAGTCTTTCGCCGATGATCATTGGGCTGTACTGTCGAAAGAATCCGGTGAGGTGGTTGCGAATGCCCTCGAGTCCACTGTTCCGATCTGGATAATTTCGTGTGATCGCTGCCAGGGCTTCCCGTTTCAGGAAAGGCAAGTCACGCTGCAATAATCCCTCGCTGAAACGGCGATCAATGGCCTTTTCCGGAAGTTCATAGATATGCGTCGCACGGTTGTGGCAATCGATACAATCCAGAATTCGCGTTTCATTCACGGGTGTAGCCGGGTCATAACGACGATTGTCATAACGCTTGAAGGTGCCATCCGGTTGTTTCGCTTCGACCCACAGAATTTCTTCACGCCGATCATCAATAGCGCCATAGCGAACTTCGTTTTTAGACGCAATGTGCCAGTGAATGCCACTCGCCTGCCCGCTCTCACCCGAGCCCACCTTCAGGTTTAAAGTCGTGTACTTGGGCGTGTTATTCTGATCCATTTGGTAACGCGTATAGGTTTTTAGACGCGTGCCATGAAACTTGGAGGGCCAATGACATTTTTCACAGGTTTCCCGGGCAGGACGCAACTGGTGCACCGGCGCTGGAATCGGCCGTTCGTAAAGTTTGAATGTCACCGAGATCATTTGCCAGGTGCCATTAATTTTGGAATCAATTAAAGCGCCCATGCCCTCACCGACATGACATTCCACGCATTTTACATGGGCGTGCGGTGAATCCTGATAAGTCGCCCATTCGGGTCCCATGACGCTATGGCAGGCGGTGCCGCAAAATTCCGGACTCTCCATGAAATGCAACATGCGGACACTTGCAGCTCCCAGAATCGTGACATTCAGAACTGTTAAGATTGCAATCGTCCGGATGAGCGTCGCACCAAAGGGGTTAGGAGCCAACTCGTTTGGTCCGAATTTTTCCGCCAGCAGCTCCCGGGTCGAGCGACCGGTTTCATGCACATATTTCCACCAACCAACCGGGATTATAAGGAGTCCGAGGATGAAAATTGACGGAAAACCGAGGTATGTTATCAGACCAATGTAGGCATTTGTGAGCAATCCCAACATGGTAAACAATTGGAAGATACTGAACATCACAAACGAGGTAGTCACCAGGAGCACCCCGGTTTTTGAAATCCAGTTTGACGCGATTCCGCGTAGGAAATTAGTGATTGTTTGGCGCATGGGTCGCCCGAGTCTCCTTGAAGAGTTCTCTGTAAATATTTTCTAATTCACCGGATTGCATCTTCTGCTTCAGCTCTTCCGGCGATTTGTCCATCCAGTCATGCATGGGGTCATTCTTCAGCATGTTGTCGATGTACCGATTGACAGCCGGATCGTTATACGCTTTGGCGGCAGGGAGGAATTTGAAGTAGAAATTTTTCGCCACTTCGTACATGCCTTTCCACCAGGTAAAATCCGGCCCCATCATCGCTGCGCCATGACGCGCGCGGCGTCCCTCGTGGTGCCACAGTTCCCAATAAATCCATTCGATGTCGTTAGAAAATTCGGCATTGTGTTCCATTTTGCCGCTTTGGCGCAACAAATCCATGATTTGCGTGGCGGGTTTGGCGAATTTTTCATCGTACAGATTGACGACACCATCAAACTGATAAAAATGTCCTTCAACAAAGTCTTTGCCGTGACAAGCCTGACAAACATCCTTCATGTTTCCGCGCTTTTTCTGCCAATCCGCTTTGTGTTCGGAGATGGCCGGACGAAGTGTCCAGGAGAGACGCTGTCCAACGTCATGGGTGGCCGCTTGCTGTTTGGTAGCGCCCATGTGGCAGGTGACGCAGGTTGGTGCTTCGAAATAATCCTCACCAACGACCCAACGATCAGAGTCCAGGTGCATCTGGTCCTGGTGTGTGAAGAAAGCGATACCGTGTTTCGATTCTTCGTAAATTTCTTTTTGGGGATGGTCCGGGCCGAGATGGCATTTTCCACAGGTTTCGGGTCTGCGAGCCTGGGCTTTGGAGAAAGAGTGCCGTGAGTGACAGGCGTTGCATGAACCCTTGGAGCCATCCGGATTGATCCGGCCGATGCCCGAATTGGGCCAGCTTTCCCGGGCCAGTTTGTTTGGCGATTTTGGATCGATTTTAATGCGGTTACCGTGACAACTTTCACAACCGGCGATCATTGCCGGCAAACCGCCTATGACATTGACCATATAAGAATCCGGTGTTTCGAGAATATCACCGGCGGTGGCATGGAGGGAAATCTTTACCTGGCCAACTTCTGTCGGATGGCACCGGGCACAATCTTTGGGTGTTACCAGGGTGGCAATATAAAAATCACCGTGTTTAAAAGCATCGGGGTCGTCTTTGTCGGCTCGGTGACAATCGTAACAGGTTACACTCATGGTAGAATGCTTGGAACCCAGCCATTGCCGGTACAAACCAGGAGAGGTCGCCTTATGACAGGTCATACAGCGTCCCTTGCCAGCAAAAACATCATCCTGAGCCTGGACGCTCGTCGCCATGAAGAACCCTAATATCAAGAGCCACGCTATGTGTCTCTGTTGCATACCCCATCTCTCCTTTCGATCAAATATCTATCAACTTTTCTGGCTCGTCATCGCGACAGTTGACACTAATAACGGTTGCCAGCGCCAACAAATTGGCTTCTTAACTTGTGCTATAAATATGCCAGACATGGTCATTTTCCGGCATTGGCAAAAAAAACTAACGGGAACGTCCTTAAAATGCTATTGTAAATCACGGTATGCTTAAAATCATTCCGGGGCTGATGTGCGAATTGCGTGTAATGCCTCCCGGGCCAGAATTCTGACATCTTCTGTCAGGTCTGGATCGGATAATTCCTCTTCGGTAAACCAGCGAACTTCCGTGGACTCATTCTTATCCGGTTTGACATCGTCTGAAAACGCTTCTGCAAAATAGATTAAATCAATGTGTTGGTGGAAAGCATTAATGTTTTCCAGTAAAAGGTGCCGGGGTGGCGGCAATTCAATCGCGTTTTCGGAAGCAATCAGTGTGGGCTCGTGAACGAGCTTTACATCCAGGCCCGTTTCTTCCTTCACCTCCCGAATGGCGGCGTGATCTGGTCGTTCATCCCGATCAATGTGTCCACCCGGTGGCAACCACATTTTTAATGATTTATGAAAGTGTAAAACGGTCCTGTTTTTGTAAACCACAAACGTTGTGGCGGTAAAATGACGGGTTATTTCCATGTCTAGCGCAATGCCCTTTTATCAGATTTGAAATTCAGCACGAGAAACTTCACCGCCTCGCCTATGTTTTCCTGCCAAAACGGGTGTGAGTGTGTGCCCGGAGGAAACAGAAATAAAAAATCAGCCCCTTTTTTGTTCAATCGCTCCGCCATGGCCACATTCTCCTGATAGGCGAAATCTTCGGAGCCGCAGATCAGGAAGATTGGAGGCAGTTTCCGTCCCGGGAGCCGATTGATCAAATCCAGCGGATTGTTTGCCTGCCACTCCGGAAGTCCCGTTGATTGATCTCCGAATGTTTGCAGCAAACCCCATTGCGTACCGTGTGCGATAATATCCATGATCCCACTGAGGCTCGCCGCTGCACAGAACACATCAGGATTTCGCAGCAATAGTGCGACGGAGCCATAACCACCCATGCTGAACCCGGTCAGACCCCGCTGGTTTTTAGATTGTGTCGCATTGTAATTTTCTTCCAGATAGGGCAGTAGCTCTTTCACAATGTGCGTTTCGTAATTTCGGCTCGGCCGAAGCTTGCTGTCAGACCACCAACCGTCATATCCGCCGTCCGGAAGCACCAGAAGAATGTTATACGTATCCGCCATTTTTTGCAGTGGCGCGTCTTGGTACCATTGCGTTTCGTCACCACTCCAACCGTGCAACATTAAAATGACCGGATACCGCTCAGGTCTGTTCCGGTCAAATGATTTCGGTGTTGCAATGATCGTCCGATTGCTGAACACCAGGCTGGGGGCCGAAATTTTCAAATTCTCGATGGCGGCAAATGTCGGGGAGATGATTAAAAAAATCAGTCCGATCAATGTCTGAATGGTGGCGATTCTTCTCGATTGTAGCATGTTGCAGGCTCCGGATCAGTCAGTTGTGTTCGGCGAAAATATGCTTGGCGAGCATACTTTCCGCAAGCAACATTAGGTCAGGAAGAATGTTTGCTTAATGCTTTCTGGTGTAGTTTTTTACTGAAAACAGATGGCGCGAGCTCGTCGAAATGATAATTTGACCACCCTATTGAAGATTCATCGGAACAGGCGTTAGAATGACATTTATAACCAACATCGAATCCGCAATCCAACAAACAATTAGAAAAGAACTGGCGCGCCGAGCAGATCCGGCCAAAGCGCCGCTGATGCAAGCCTACGCCAAATCGCCCCTGCCCTTCTACGGTGTCC
>MNWS01000064.1:0-20664 GCA_001872685.1 Fidelibacterota bacterium CG1_02_48_14 | reverse complement strand
CTGGTCAGACTGATGTCTGGCAAATCGTTCATGCTCAATATCCATCTCTTGATTGGGATTCATATACCAGCGTGGTGCAAACCGTCTGGTTTGAGGCAAAACATCACGAGGAAAAATATCTGGCCCTGCGCATTCTCAACGGATACCCAAAACACCGCATTTCCCGGGCAATTGATTTATACGAAACGCTGTTAGAGTCCTGTTGGAACTGGGATTTGGTAGATGGAATCGCCGGAGGATCTGTTGGCCGACTTTTATTGAAAGACAAATCTCTGGAGTCGTATCTCGTGAAGTGGTCAAATTCGGAAAACTTCTGGATGCGACGCTCGGCTATCATTGGCCAGTTAAAGCTAAAGAGACAGACAAACGCGGAATTACTGTTTGGTTTCTGTGGAAAAATGGCTCATGAGAAGGAATTTTTTATTCGCAAAGCCATTGGCTGGGCGTTGCGCGAATATGCTAAAACCAATCCGAATGCGGTGAAGCATTTTGTGGAAAATATGGGGGAAAAGCTCTCCGGACTGTCCCGGCGGGAAGCTTTGAAACATTTGAATTAAGGTCAATTCGATTACTTTCATTCTGAGAAAGGATTACTCGTGTTACGTCACAATAAAAACATCCTCTTATGGCTCACCTTAAATACGATCGCGTTGTCATTGATCGCACTGCTCAATATTTAGCGCTCGCGGCGTTGATTGGTGGTGTACTCTATGGGCTCAACCGCCTGGCTTTTCTTACGCTATTTTCTGAAACGCCATTCTTCAGGACATCCTTTGACGATTGCCTGGCGCTCATCGTTTTTGTACCCCTTTCCTATCTTGCCGCCCGAAAACTGCACGTCATTCCCGATGATGAGCCCTTGCGTTTTTGGCATATTGGTCTGTTCTGGGTCATTTTCAGCCTGTTTTTTGAGGTCGCCGTTCCACAGTTTTTGTTAAACCGAACCCGGGATCCTTACGATGTCCTTGCCTACGCGAGTGGCGGGCTAGTCCTCTGGATGTTTAATTTGATGGCTCTGGATTATTCTCACCTTCGGCAAACAGTTATCAATGTTGTCTATTACGATGGCACCTGCGGCATCTGTGAGGCTCTCACAAAATGGTCCAATCAGAACTTACGGCGTTCCTTTCCGCTGGACTTCAAACCATATCAATTGATTGACCAGGGTTCTGATAAGGCGTTATTTGACCGCGCTCAAAAAAGCGTCGTGGTCAGACTGATCGATGGTACCGAATTGATGCATGGTCGGGCGGTCGGCACTATTTTACTGCGTTTGAAATTCCCCTGGAACTGGTGTGGCTGGTTTCTCATCGCGCCGTTTTTATGGCCGGTAACAACTGTCAGCTATCGGCTGTTCGCCAGATTTCGTCATAAAATTTCAGCCTGGACCGGAAATACCGCCTGTAAAATTGAATGAGTATATAATGCGACAACGGAGATTATCTTTGGCGTCAAAGGAAAAACCTGGAGGATTCTAAGATGCGTTCACAAAAAACATTGGGTATCATTTTTCTGCTGCTGGGCTTTCTGTTTCTGGCGGATACTCTGAATTGGTTTTTCATTGGAGATGTCATTAATACCTGGTGGCCGCTCATACTGATTCTGATTGGAATGAGACGCTTATCTCTTCCTTCCGTGAGTCCCGGTAGCGCCTGGATGTTTATCTTGGTGGGCATTGCCTTTCAATTGGCTGAATTGGACATCCTGGCTTTTAACCAAATTTTTCATTACTGGCCGGTTATCTTGATTGTCTTTGGACTTTATCTGGTCTTTCTGGGCGGTCACACACCGATTTTGGGTGGGTTTTTACGTGGCCGGAATTCCGACAGCGACGAAATTATAGATTCTTTTTCAATTTTTGGCGGTTCAACCCGGATGAACACCAGTCAAAATTTCAGGGGCGGTTCCATTGCTGTTATCATGGGTGGGTTCAATCTGGATCTGACCGGCGCTGCTCTTTCGCCCGAGGGTGCCATTCTGGAAATATCCAGCATCATGGGTGGTGGAAAAATAATAATCCCGGGAAGCTGGCGTGTTTCTGTAAACAGTCTACCGATTTTTGGGGGTGTGGATCACGAGAGGTCTGCGAGCGCTAGCACGCCTGATGCCACTGGTCCGCTATTAAAAATTCATACAACGACCATTATGGGCGGTGTGAAAATTTTATCGGTCTAGGCTTGTTCGGTCCACGCCGGCGAGAAGATACATTTGCATTGACTGACTAGAATTCTATCGAATTTTTTAAATTGGAATCCGGGCGATTCGAAGCGCATCGGGCGTGTTCATCATTCGCATCACAGCCTTGAGCCCAAGGCGATAATTTTCCCAGCTTAATAGCTTGAGTGCACTCTCTGCAGAGCACCATTGGTATGCTGTATGTTCACCAGAGAGGATCGGGAGATCGTTCTCAGCGGCACCGGTCTCGACCTCAGCCCCAAAAACGGGAACGGAGAGCATTTTATCTGTGGGGTGGAGATAGAGGTTATAGGCATAGTCCGCAACAAAGAATCGCACGGGCCGAAAACCTGTCTCTTCATGCATCTCGCGGATAGCGGCCTGCCAGGCTTTTTCTCCCGGCACAATACCGCCGGAGACACATTGCCAGATATGCGGGTATTCCTCATCTGCAGCGCGTTTTAACAGTAGAAACTCAACCCCGGTTACCGTCTTTCGAAAGACAAAGACATCAACCAATTGCATGGCGCTACTGTTCATGATTCATCTGTCTGGACTGATCACTTAAAACGGCAGTGGATCGTCACCAAAATAATCGCCACCGGCATCATCATTTACGGCATCATTGCCCTGGTTTTGGTTCGTGTTGGATCCAGATCCGCCGTAATTGTTGTTGTTATGGTTATTGCTGGCACGATTTCCGCCATAATTATTGCCTTGAGAGGCTCCGCCTTCACCACTCCGACCACCGCTGGACGATAGTGGTGTGACCGCGCTGGAAAGAATCTCGGTCACGTTTCTTTTCACGCCATCTTTGTCTTCCCAATTACGGGTTTGCAGACGGCCTTCAACATAGATCATATCGCCTTTTTTGATATACTGCTGGATAAACTCCGCCGTTTTACCAAAAGCCACAATGCGATGCCAGTCTGTTGATTCCTGGTTATTGCCATCTTTGTCGCGGCGCACTTCGTTGGTGGCGATTGAAAAATTCGCAATAGCCGTTCCTGATGGCGCGTACCGAATCTCCGGTACCTGTCCCAAACGACCGACCAAAATCACTTTATTTACACTTCCGCGTTGCATAATCATACCTCCGTCAAATTCAAAATTTCAGTATACAGATCTTCAAGCTTACTCACCACCCTGCCCCGGACTGTCGCCCCGCTGGCTTTTAGTGCGATCGCTTCATAAATGCCGGCGTGTACCGGCCATGTTTTTTCTCGAAATGTCGAGAATGCCTTACTGGAACCCATGGTCACAATAGCACCGTTTGAGCTCGCTTCCGCGTAAACCGCCGACATATCCGGAAAGCGTGAACCTAATATCGCTTCCTGGGGACCGATGAGTGGGTTCTCGTGTGTCAAATTGATATGATCCGTAACGATGAGATTCTCAGTCGGGGTTTCAACCGGATTATAGAGCAGCAAAAAGTTTTGATACCCCTGTTCCCGCCAGGAAACCACATTTTTACGAACCTCTTCGGGCGTGGAGCCGAAGCTAAACACCAACGCTTCCGGCAACCAGCGCGCCAGATCAGCACGAAATATTTCGTCCGTAACGATGACCAATTGCCGATCCGGACTATTTGCCATTGCTTTCATCGTCTTCATCTACAAAAATATCGTCGTCTTTGTCCTCATTCGGATCAAAATCCAATGCATCTTCAAATGCAGCCCGGTCTTTTTCTTCGGACTCAACGGAATCTGTTTCAATCGGGTTATCGTCCAGGTCTGACAAGGTCAGGTCTGATTTCGAAAAATCAATGATTCGCTCTTCGTGATGGGAAATTACCGGCGCGGGTTGAGCGGATTTTACGGAACCCGGGGTTGGTGCCGGAGCTAATTTGGGCTCTGCCATGACCGCGTCTTGTGAAAATTCTGCTGTCAGGGCTGACAAGTGCGTGTTCAGTATGGTCTTGAAATTCATGATGAAACCGTCGCGTTTCAATTTCAGGTCACGGATTTCGTTCTGGATGTCATTCAGTTGGTCCTTCGCGGCAAACAACAGCGCACTCTTTTCGGTTCGTGCCTGAGAGAGGATGGCATCAGCTTCCATCTCAGCAGCTTTCACCGCCTGAGTCGCAGACTCCCTGGCCATCACCAGTGCAGCGTGCATGGAATGTTCAATCTCTTTGTATTTATCAAGCTCCGATTGCAGATCCTTCAGGTCGTCCTGGAGCACACTTCGCTCCCGGATTAAAACTTCAAATTCCTCGGCTGCCATTTCCAGGAAATCGTGCACCTGGTCTTTGTTCAGCCCCAGCGCGCTTTGTTTAAATTCCTGTTTCCGTAAATCCAGTGGCGTAAGTCGTGCCATTGATAAACTCCTAATCCCGTTCGCCGAATATTGCCCGGCCGATGCGCACATGCGTTGCACCCTCGGCAATGGCCCATTCAAAATCGTCTGTCATTCCCATGGACAAATCAAGCCGGGGTATATCAGCCCGGTAACTGCTTTGGATTTGCTCCGCGAGATTTCTTAACAACATAAATGATTTTTGGATGCGTGGCAGCTCATTTGTGTTGGGTCCAATCGTCATGAGTCCCTGTATCTCCAGCCCTTTTTGCTCCAGACAATAACCAACAAGATCGCCGGCGGTGGCTGGCTCAACACCAAATTTTGATGGCTCACCGGAGGTATTCACCTGAATAAACACCTGGATTGCACCCCCGATTTGCTCCAAACATTCCCGGCTCAACGCGGTCGCAACTTTTTCCGAGTCAATACTCTGCACCACATCAAATAGCGCCGGAACCCATTTCACCTTGTTGGTCTGCAGATGACCAATAAAGTGTCGTTTTACATGGGTCAAGTCAAGCAGGGGGAATTTTTCCCGCGCCTCTTGAAGCCGATTTTCACCAATATTTGTTAATCCGGCATCCAAAGCCATCTCAATAACTGGTACTGATTTGAATTTTGTGACACCAATTAGTGTGATCTCTGATGGAAGTCTGTGCGCTGTATCGGCAGCACGGGACATTCGCTCACAGACACGCTTCAGATTTTCTGAAATACTATTTTTTGGGGGGCGCGTGTCCGTCATTTGATCTTTGATATTTGAAAAATCCAGCCGGCAGTTTTTGGGCTACCGGCTATTATTTCACATCCATTATTTATTCATCAAAAGCGCTGATTTGCTCAGGTCCGTTGTCTTCTCCCTCGTCGCCATCATCGCCTTCATATTCGAGATCGCCGGTCATGCCGTTGTCCCCTGAAAAATGCTTCTCGTCCGCATCTTCCTGAACACGTGTCACCGCGGAAATCGTGTCTTTGTCATCCAGTCGAATGAGGTGCACACCCTGGGTGTTGCGGCCGATACTGCGGATTTTCGAGATGGGCAGGCGTATGAGCACGCCCTTGCCGGTGATGATCATCAGATCATCCTGGTCTACCACTTCCAGCAGCGCCAGCATTTTACCAACCTTCGCAGTTACCTTCACAGTGATAATGCCTTTGCCGGCACGATTCTGAACCCGGTAATTGATGATTTCGGTGCGTTTCCCAAAGCCTTTTTCGGTCACCGCGAGAACCGTTCCCTCGCGCCGTACCACAATCATTCCCACCACATGATCGGTTTTGCCGGTGAGCTTAATACCGGTGACGCCCATGGTCTTTCGGCCGGTTGCCCGGATTTGGCTTTCGTTAAATCGAATCGACATACCGTTGTGTGTACCCAGTAAAATGTCGTTATCACCACTTGTGAGTTTGGCATCAATCAGGTGATCGCCTTCGCGAATGTCAATAGCGAAAATACCACCACGCTGGGGACGACTGTAAGCTTCGAGCTCGGTCTTCTTCACTTGGCCGCGCTCGGTGGCCATAATGATGTATCCGCCGGCTTTGAAATCGCGAACGGTGATGTAGGCTTTGATTTTTTCGCTCGCCTCGATACCCAGCAGATTGATAATCGCCCGGCCGCGGGTTGCTTTGCCTGCCTGTGGGAGTTGATGGACTTTAATCCAGTAACATTTTCCGGCATCTGTAAAGAAGAGGATGTAATTGTGGGTGGAGGCGATAAACAAATGCTCCACAAAATCATCATCCCGGGCTTTCGCGCCGGAGGATCCACGACCACCGCGATTTTGACGACGATAGCCACTCACGGGATAGCGCTTGATAAAGCCGTTGTGGGTAATCGTGATGACCATCTCCTCTTCGGCAATCATGTCTTCCACGGTAAAATCTTTGGCGTCGGCAACAATTTCCGTGCGGCGATCGTCGCCATAGCGCTCTCTTAACTCGGCCAACTCCTCTTTGATGATCTCCATCCGCAACGCGCGATTGGCGAGAATTTCCTTGAGTTTGGCGATGAGTTTCAGGGTTTCCGTGTATTCATCAATGATTTTCTGGCGTTCCAAGCCGGTGAGGCGCTGGAGTCGCATATCCAAAATGGCTTGAGATTGAAGGTCGGACAGACCGAACCGCGCCATGAGTTGCTCTTTGGCGATGACGGGATTTTTTGATTCGCGAATGGTCTTGATCACCGCATCCAGATTATCCAGAGCGATTTTCAGTCCTTCTAAAATATGTGCCCGCTTTTCCGCTTCCATCAGGTCAAATTCTGTCCGGCGAACAATCACATCATGACGGAAACTGATAAAGTGGCCGATCATCTCTTTCAGTGTCAGAACTTTTGGCAGCCCGTCAACCAGGGCCAGCATGATCACGCCAAAAGTATCCTGCATCTGGGTGTGTTTGTAGAGCTGGTTCAGAACAATTTCCGGAATGGCGTCGCGTTTTAATTCGATTACGACACGAATACCGTCTTTATCCGACTCGTCCCGGAGATCAGAGATCCCTTCAACTTTTTTATCGTGTACCAGCTCGGCAATTTTTTCGATGAGTGATGATTTGTTCACCTGGTAGGGGATTTCCGTGACAATCAAATGTTCGCGGCCGCTTTTCTGCTCCTCGACATTAACCCGAGCCCGGACGGTAATTTTTCCACGGCCCGTTTCGTAGGCATCCTTAATCCCGCTGGCTCCGTAAATAATCGCGCCGGTGGGGAAGTCCGGCCCCTTGATGTATTTCATCAGTTCGGAAATTTCGACTTCCGGATTATCAATCTGGAGGGTTACAGCGTCCACCACTTCCCGCAAGTTTTGGGAGGGAATATTGGTGGCCATACCAACGGCGATACCGCTGGCACCATTAAGCAACAGATTGGGAAGTGCGGCAGGCAGAACGGTAGGTTCCTGCAGGCTGTCATCAAAATTGGGCATGAATCGCACGGTGTCTTTATCAATGTCCCGAAGCAATTCACCGGCAATCCGTTTCATCCGGGCTTCTGTGTAACGCATGGCGGCTGCATTGTCACCGTCAATCGAACCAAAATTGCCCTGGCCATCAACCAGCGGGTAGCGGAGGGAAAATTCCTGGGTCATCCGGACCATGGTGTCATAAACCGCCGAATCACCGTGTGGATGGTACTTACCCAACACATCACCAACGATACGGGCGGATTTACGATAGGGTCGATTGAATTGAACGCCGAGTTCGGCCATTCCATAGAGAATACGGCGATGCACCGGTTTCAGACCATCACGCACATCGGGTAGCGCTCGCGAAACAATGACCGACATGGAATAATCCATGTAGGATTTTTTCATCTCATCGTCAATGTTGGCGCGAATAATATTTTGTCTTTGAATTTCCAAGTTCGCTTCGTCCTTATCTGAATACTGCTTTAACTTTGCTAAATCTCAGTGTTTTCAATGGTTTGTGTTGTGATACTCTAAATGTCCAGGTTTTCCACATAGCGCGCGTGGGAGGTGATGAAATCGCGACGCGGTTCCACATCGTCACCCATCAGGATCGTAAAAATTCGATCCGAGGAGGCGGCATCTTCCAGGTTGACCTGCATCAGTGTGCGGGTTTCCGGATCCATGGTAGTCTTCCATAATTGCTCGGGATTCATTTCACCCAAACCTTTGTAGCGCTGGATACTGACCTTGGTATCGGAATTACCGTTGGTGAGTTGTTTGATGGCCGCCTCGCGCTCAAGTTCATCATAAACATAGCGTTCCTGCTTGCCAACTTTCACCCGATAAAGGGGTGGCATGCCGATGTAAATGTGACCATTAATGATCAATTCCGGGAAGTACCGGAAGAAAAATGTCAGCAGTAGCGTCCGAATGTGTGCGCCATCCACATCAGCATCGGTCATGATGATAACTTTGTGATACCGGAGTCTGGTCAGGTCGAAATCCTCTTTAAACCCGGCGCCCAGAGCCGTGATAATCGTTCGGATTTCATTGTTGTTCAGCACTTTGTCAATGCGGGCTTTCTCGGTATTAATGATCTTTCCACGTAAGGGCAGAATAGCTTGGTAGCGGCGATCGCGCCCCTGTTTGGCAGAGCCACCTGCCGAATCGCCCTCAACCAGGTACAATTCACAAATGGAGGGATCTTTCGCTGAACAGTCGGAGAGTTTACCAGGGAGGTTTAGCGACTCCAGTGCGCTTTTGCGGCGGGTTAATTCCCGGGCCTTGCGGGCGGCCTCACGGGCTTGCGCCGAGAGGGTACATTTTTCAACAATGCGCTTGCCGACGGTGGGATTTTGCTCGAGAAATTCGTTTAAACCATCGCTGACGAAGGAGTCAACCACACCCTTGATTTCGCTGTTACCGAGCTTTGTTTTGGTCTGACCCTCGAACTGGGGTTCGGCAACCTTCACGGACAAAACGGCCGTGAGTCCTTCCCGGACATCATCGCCGGAAAGGGTAACATCGTTCTTTTTGAGCAACCCATTTTTGGCGGCATAGGTGTTCAGGGTGCGGGTTAACGCTGTTCTGAATCCCGACAGGTGTGAGCCGCCTTCAATGGTATTGATACTGTTCACATAGGTGAGAATATTTTCTTGATAACCGCTGTTGTATTGCAGCGCGATTTCAATAGGGACGCCCTCTTTTTCGCCTTCAAAAGCGACGATCTTTTCGTGCAGGGGCTGTTTGGTGTCATTCAGGTACTTGACAAATTCCAGCAATCCACCTTCGTACAAAAAGGTCTCAGCCTGAATTTCATCGGTCCGTTCATCCACGAGCTCAATGGTAACACCTTTATTGAGAAATGCTGATTCACGCATTCGCTCAGCAAGGATTTCCCATTCATATTCCTGCACTTTGAAAATCTCAAAATCAGCCCGGTAGCTAATTGTGGTGCCTGTTGTAGGTGTTTCTCTGAGTTTTTTCAACGGCGTCATAATATGACCGCGCTCGTAGCGCTGCTGATGAACATAACCATCGCGGGAGACTTCGACTTCAAGCCACTCGGACAGCGCATTTACGACCGAAAGACCCACTCCGTGCAATCCACCGGAAACCTTGTAGGTTCCTTTGTCGAATTTTCCACCGGCGTGGAGAACCGTCATGACAACTTCAAGCGCCGGGCGTTTTTCGTCCTTGTGCATGTCAACCGGGATACCGCGGCCATTATCCTCGACGGTGATGATGTTGTCTTTTTCTATCGTGACCTTGATTTTATTGCAATAACCCGCCAGGGCTTCATCAATTGAGTTATCGACAATTTCATATACCAGGTGGTGCAATCCGCGCTTGCTTACATCGCCGATATACATGGCCGGGCGCTTACGAACCGCGTCCAGTCCTTTTAAAACAGTAATATTCGACGAGGTATAGGTTGCCTTTGGGTCCTGTGGTGGCTTCGTGGAGTTTTCGCTCATGTAAACTTAATATCCTTAATAGCGTTTCCGGTTAATACTTGATTTAAATCTCTGATAATATTGCGTTTCAAAAAAATGAGTTCGTTGCGCCAGACCGGAGAATCCACGGCAACGAAGAGGACATTTTTTTCAATTTTTTGGGGTGTCGTCACCCGTGCGATCTGATCACCCACCACATTGTCCCACAAGTAGAGAGCGCGATGTTGCTCAATCGGTTTTTCGATTTCAAAATGTCGGAAAGCCTCCAGGAGTGCCTCTCCCAGTGTTTTAGGCCTGGGCATCACGAATTTTTCCTGCATCAAAAATGGTGATTTGATCCGTGTCCAATGTCAAGCCATGGCGACGCAAATCCGCCAGATCGGTTGAGGTGATAAAAATTTGCAGCCCCTGTTGCAGTGACTCGATGATTTGCGTACTGCGTTTAATATCCAGCTCAGAAAAAAGGTCATCCAAGAGGTAAATGGGTTTTTCCTGAAGGAATTCTTCCAGAAACCGGCCCTCGGCAAATTTGAGCGCTACGAGAACCAGCTTGTGTTCACCCTTCGAGCCATACTTGCGTAATTCTTGTCGATTCAGATAGAACAGAAACAGGTCCCGCTGCGGACCTATGGTCGTGGTACCCCGGCGTAAGTCGGCTGCCTGGCTGGATGTTAGTTCGCGTAATATCGCCTGTTGGATTGACTCCTCCGGCTTCACTTTCACGGCGGGCGTGTAGGCCATTTTGAAACTTTTTCCCTGCTCAAGTTCCGGGTAAATGGTATAGGCGATTTCCTTAAATCGTTGAAAATATTCTGTCCGGCGTTGCTGGATGATGGCGCCTTGTTGTGCCAATTGCACATCGAAAGCTTCAAGTAGTCCTCTGTCAACGACAGCGCCAGTTACGGCGAAGCTGTTCAAGTGCGAATTCCGTTGTTTCAACACGCGATTGTATAGTTGCAACGCTGTGAGGTAGGAAGGATCGACCTGGGAAAAAAGTTTATCAAAAAACTGACGACGATTCACCGGTGAGCCGAGGGTGATAATGCCATCTTCCGGTGCTAAGCAAACCACCGGAAATCGCCCGATTAAATCAGCCTGATTGGTGAGGGTTGCGCCATTGACTTTTATTTTTTTGGGTTTTGTTCTTGAGAGTGCGATTTCAACTCGGTGGTCGCGCTTTTTGTCCGACTTGAAGTTGCCGCTGACCCGAGCTTCAGCGCTGCCATAACTCAACAATTCGCCATCCAGGTAGGTTTTAAAGCTACGGGTGTACGCCAGGCTATGAATGGCCTCCAAAACGGTCGTTTTACCCGCACCATTTTCACCAAAGAGAATATTGGTTTTTTCGCCGAAGCTGAGAGCTGCGTGTTCATATACCCGAAAATTTTTCATGGAAAGGGACTTGATCAGCATGCACCGGGCGGGCATTTGCCAGCCTCCGTTAATTACCTCGCACAATAACAATGAACTTTAATTTTCATTAATAGCATTACCGGTTGTGAATCAGCTATTCAGACGAATCGGCATGAGCAACATGAGTAAATCTTCATCCTCTTTTTGTTTCTCGGGCAGAATGATTCCCGGTCCGATGGGACTGCTTAATTTGAAAATTGTTTTATCTGTTTCCACATTCCGCAATAAATCGCGAACATAGAGTGAGTTGTACCCGATAGTCATCTCCTCACCGCCGTACTCTACTAAAATCTCTTCCTTGGCAGAGGTGCTGTTTTCAGGATCCTCGGTATAGACTTCCAGATAGCTGGGATGAAGCTTGAAAGCCAACTGATGTGTGGTTCGATTGGCAAAAATGGAAATGCGACGCGCGGTATTGATCAAATCGCTGGTACTGGCCGTAAAGGTTTTATTGTTACCGCTGGGAATAACGGCGGAGTAATCCGGGTAATGCTCATCAATGACCCGTGTATAAACCTGAGCGCCTTTCGTTTCAACTTTAACATGGTCGTGTGCCACGCTGAAGGCAATCTGATCTTCATCAGCCAGCAAGCTCTGGAGTAACTGAAGAAATTTTGTGGGAATAATGACTTTGGCGGTGCCGGCTGAATTGGTAAAACTTTTATTGGTAAAGCGAACCAACCGATGACCATCAGTGGCTACAGTGCGAATATCCGATTTATTAATTTCAAACAGGACACCCATGAGCGCTGGTTTTAGTTCATCACGTCCAACGGCAAAGAGAGTTTTGTCGATCATTCTTCCCAGCAGGTCTGCGGGTAGGGTAAATTTGGTAACTTCGGCCAAATGGGGCGCATCCGGAAACTCATCCCCCGGGCGACCTTGTATTTTGTAAGTACCCACAGTGGTTTCCAGATTGATGCGATTGTCATCATCCACCGAAAATTTCAATTCAGTTTCCGGCAATTCATTGGTGATTTCCTGGAGTAAGCGTGCAGGAATGGCGACGGAACCATCCTCTCCATTTAGCAGATCGACTTCCAGGACGTAGGTGATTTCAATATCCGAAGTCCGTAAAAACAGACGCCCATTTTCAATGGTAAAGAGGATATGATTCAAGATTGGCATGGTGGAGCGAGTCGGGCTCACTTTGATAATCTTCTGAACACCAGACTGGAGGGCTGATTTCTCAAGGACGAATTGCATACTTAACTCTCCAAATACACAATTAACAAGGGTTTAAATATTTCTATCATTGGTTCGATAACATAACATCCAAGGGTCTGAATTCAAAGCTATTCAAGTACCCCGGATGGCACAATAAGGGGTGCCGGGAACGGCTCTTTTCTAACCTGATATTAAGATAGATTCTTACGTCGTCGGAGTACGTAGAGCTTCCACATTGTGGACAATTAACGTCCGTCTCACCGTAACCGGTTGACCTGTAGACCACTTATCTGGTACAGTGAACAATTGAATCGACGTGGATAACCAGCCAATCCTGGTGGCAATATGAACGTAATTCGTCAGAAACAAATTGGTTGTTCACAAAATCGTTCCTGGTGAATGAAAACGAAAGCCTGTGAATAGCCCTTTTTGTTGACTGTGTGCATAACAGCGTTCAGTGAATTTCGACGGTTTAATAAAAACATCATCCTAATGAAAAAGAGTGCCTTTTGGGGATGTTGATAAGTCTGTGAACATCCACTAATGAGTTAATAAAAATCAAAACCCCCGGTCAAATACGACACCGGGGGTCAGGTTTTAATGTCAATTTGAAGCTAACTCAAGTCATAATATCATTTTAACATTGATATACATTTTTTCCCGCTGCTGTTCGATCCATTTTTGGAGACGCGCCATTTGCTTTTGTTGAAGCTTCATGGATTCCAACTCAAACCAATTGTTTTGTAAAGTCAGCTTACCGCCGGGATAGCGCTCATGAACCAGGACGATGTTATACTGATCCAGCGCTGGAAAGGGATTTGAAATCTGTCCTACGACAAGTGTGCTCAGAAGCGTCTGCATCTCCGGAGGCATTGTGGACAGGTCGGTTTTTCCAACCCGGCCGTTGCGTGCCTTTAAATCCGGATCCAGGAGATATTTTTTTGCAGCCGCAGCAAAGGTTTCCTTGTCAGCGAGAATGTCGTCCCGGATTTGCGTTAAACTGTCCCGCAACGCGACGGAATCTTGTAGACCGGCCACAGGCTTGATCAGAATATGGGATACATTGATTTTATCACCACGACGCTCAACGAGCTTGATAAGGTGTAATCCAAATTGCGTTTCAACCACACCGCTGATTTCACCATCATTCAGAGAATAGGCGGCTGTTTCGAAGGGTTTGACAAAGGTTCCGCGAGAAGTCAATCCGATATTGCCGCCATTTGCCGCACTGCCAGGATCCTGGGAATATCGTCCGGCCATATCTTCAAAACTGGCAGCTCCGGAATCAATCCGTTTCCTGATGGACAACAGCGTGTCGGTTGTTGCAGCCAGCGCATTTGCGCCAGCGCTGATGGGTAGTGAAATGATTGAAAAGTCCGCCGAAGGATTAATTTTAGGAAAGCTATCCTGGTTCTCGGTGTAAAACTGCTCAACCTCCCGGCGGCTCACTTTAATGTTGCTGAAGAGTTCGCGCTTAACGGCATCAATAATTTGGTTACTTTGAATCTGATCCTGATAATACCGTCGGATTTTTACCGGACTGATCCCGAAAGCCAGTTCGACTTGGTCCAATCCGCCATATTGCTGTTCAAGATTCGACATGAGTTGATCGACCTGTTTTTCAACATCCCGATTTTTGACCTCAATGGTTTCCCGGCGAGCGTATTCCAGCAGAACCTGCTGGTTGATCAATTCATCCAATGCTGTGTAACGCAGTTGATTGTAAGCTTGAGCGTTCTGGTATGGGTCGAGTCTTTGCTGGGCGGCGATCAATTGCGCCATTTGCTCCACTTCAGAATAGAGAATGGCTTTCTGGCCGACAATAGCCGCCAACCCGTCCACCAGTGATTGGGCGCTCAGGGCTGACACGCAACCCGTCAACATTAAAACCATTAACGCAAATTTAGATTTGGAACTGGATCGCATTACTTGCTCTCTTGTGTAAATAAAGATGGATGGAAACTAACATTGGCCTGAGCCCGGAGTGCATCAATTCTGGCAAGACGCACATCCATCTGCTTATCGATTGATAAGCGTCCGGCTATTTCGTCCCAAACCTCTTCCAGGGGACGCATGCTGTCCTTGGAATACCATTGGGTCACATTCATAATGTGATACCCGTAATCCGTATTGATTGGACCAAAAACATCGACTTCTCTGGATTGGGCCAGACGGTTACGAATTTCTGGTATTAAATCACCCAGCTTGAACAGTCCGGTTTCGTTTTGATACTTTCGTAAAACGACGGCTTTTTTATCCAGATCATTGTCTCGCAATATTTTTCGCAATCCACGAGCCTCATCAAGGGTGGGTAGCAGCACATGCAATGCGAAGACTTCATCTTCGTTGCGCTTGAATGACTCCTGGTGTGCGTCGTAGTAATTCCGGATTTCCTGCTCTGAAACGACGGCAGACTCGTTCATATATTTCTGCATCATCTTGTCGGCTAAAAGACGTCGGCGATAGGTTTCAACCTGCTGGTTGAACAGGGGATCGCGGTCCAGAAGAATTTTCTCAGCCGCCTGTTTCAACAGCGTTTCCTGTATCCAATTTTCAACATATTGCGCTTTTTGAAGACTGTCCAGTTGAGAAAAATCCGGAACCAGTGCGTGCAGGACATCATTTGTCAGTATATCATTATTAAGCTGGGCGACAATCTGGTTGTTATCAATGCGGTTGCAGCCTAAAACCAGCACCATCACCAGGAGGCTGACAGACAAGTCTGTGATATTATTCCGGGACAAGATTAACTCGCTTTTTCACCGGGCTTGTTGTTTTTACGATAGGCAGCAAACGCCGCCTCATAGTCAATCTTGACATGATACTTCTTAACGAGTTTTTCATATTGTTCAGTTCCGCGCTTTTCACGCAGGACCCGATTAATATCATTTTTCACCCGACCCTTGACGCGTTCGTAGGATTCGGGACCTGACGGGATTTTTTTGGTCAGTTTAATAATGGAGTAACCGGCGCCGACCTTAATCGGTGTAGAAATTTCGCCCACGGCCATGGTAAAAGCGATTTTACCCATTTCGCCATAGCGGCCGGGTGGAAATGGTGAAAGCTCGCCGCTGCGGTCTCTGGCATTGCTGCGCTCGGTGAATTTTCGCGCCATGAGCCCAATATCAGCACCGTTTTGGATTGCGTTATAGATGGAGTCGGCTTTGGTCTGACTTTTTACATAGACTTCCTGGACTTGGACCATCTCTTTTTGTGAATAGTCACTGTCCTTATGCTCTTCGTAGTAGTTGGTCAATTCCTCCTCGGTAGGACTCAGGTTCGCATTGATCTGGTCACGGACATAGTTGTTGTAGATAATGTTTTCCTGAACGGAGGTGACACCTTTTTTGAAAACCGGATCCTGATCGTAACCTTTGCCGTAACCATATTCGATAATAAGGTAGTGTACAACCATATTGTCCAGTAATTGCCTGAAGTCATTGATATTATTAACGGTTGGCCGGGATTGTGAATCCAGTTTAAGCACTTCGGTTATGATCCAGTCAGCGCCATACTCGTTTCCATCCAGGGTAAAAAAGGGCAGGTCAAAGGAGATGTTTTTCAGAACGTAATCAAGGGGTCCGACCCGGTGAGTCGAGTTGTTGAATATCTTAAAAAAGGCATCAAGATTTGGGTTAATAATCTGGAAATCATGGCTGGTCCTCAGGTCGAAGATAAATTTCTGGGCCAGTTCCTGTAGCTCTCTCGACTTCTCCCGTGAGGCCATTTTCCGCAGTTGATCTTTGGATTCTTCAAAGGTCCCCACGGTGGTTTCCCGACGACCTTCGAGTTTAATGATGTGCATTCCAAATTGGGTTTCAACGACATCAGAGATTTCGCCGACCTTCAATCCAAAGGCGACATCCTGGAAAGGTCCGACCATTTTTCCCCAGCCAAACCAACCCAAATCACCGCCGGTATTTTTTCCAGAAGGGTCTTCAGTGAATTTGCTCGCCAGCTCATCAAAACTGACGCCCTCCTTGATCTGTTGCATGATGTGGGCGCATACTGCCAGAGCCTCTTCCTTGCTCCGGGTCGCCGTGGCGCGGGGGAGACCACGATATTGAACCAGAATATGACGGGCATGAATTTCGAATTTGGATTTATCGTACATTTCCTGCAGGGAGGCATCACTAATCACAGAGTCAAGAATTTCTTTCTCGTAAACAAACTGGAACAGGCGTTGATCTTCAACATTTTGGATCTGGGCTTTTGTTGAGGAAGAGTCCTTGTAGCCCATGGCGATCGCATCTTTTACATACACCTGGCGTTTTACCACATCATCCACCGCCTGCTTTATTTCATCGTCTGAGCTTTCAGCAAGGCGGGCTTCGGGATAGCGATCAAACATATCGGCAGCGGTTATCGCAGTACCGTCGATTTTAGCGATTACGGACTGATCGTCGCTGGTTGATTTGGAGCATTGAGTAAACATCAGTGTTCCGGCTAAAATTGTGAACACAGCCAGTTGTTTCATCATTTTCTAAAACCTCTTCTTTGTAATTGGTCGATTCGCACTGCATAGCATAGCAATTAATATAGACAATGAAAGCCCATTTAGCCCGGAGGTTCCATCGCTTCTAAAAAACGCCGGGTTTCGGTGAGGGCGTTTTTGTTGGCGGGCACGGTAATTACAAAGGGCAGGGCGGCATTATTGTAAATTTCAACCGATAATCCAGTGGTGGCGATAGCCTGAGAGAGCTGTTTGATCAAAAGTTGTCCCTGATCGGTCACGACATCAGCATGAAAATCCCCGCTCACGGTTCGCTGTTTGACACCGAGGGAGCGAATGCCGAGGTGCTGCCCCACCAGTTGAAGAAATTTTCCGTCGAGAAGCTGTGTCACTTCCTGAGGAATTCGCCCAAAACGATCGCGCAGCTCTTTTTGGAATTTGTCGATTTCAGCTATTTCCACTGCTGTGGCAATTCTTCGATACAGGGAAACGCGTTCATTCGGATCGTCAATAAAGACTTCCGGGATCAGCATATCGAAATCAATTTTGATGTCAGGTTTGGGATAGAGGGGGGTGCGGTCTTCGGCAATATCCCGAAGTTCTTCGAGCGTTTCCTTCAAAATTTTTGTATAAAGCTTGTAACCAACGTTGGCGATATGCCCACTCTGTTCTGTTCCGAACAGATTTCCGGATCCGCGAATTTCAAGATCACGCATGGCAATCTCATAGCCGCCGCCATAATGCGAATGTCGCTCAAGCGCGTTCAGCCTTCTGGCCGCGTTCACATTTAACTGTCGAAAATTGGGTGTCAGTAATATAGCGTATGCACGGCGGTTTGAGCGCCCGACTCGTCCGCGTAATTGATAAAGCTGTGAGAGGCCGAAAGCATCCGCCCGGTTAATTAAAATGGTATTTGCACGGGGATTATCCAGTCCTGATTCCACAATGGAAGTGCTGAGCAGAACATCATATTCATGATGGAAAAACCCGAGCATAATGCGTTCAAGTTCAGCACCCTTCATCTGGCCGTGTCCCATTGAAAAACGCGCTTCTGGCACGAGCAGGCGTAGTTTTTCCAACATCAGACCAATCGACTCCACGCGATTGTGGACAAAATATATCTGACCCCCGCGATCAAGTTCTCTGAGTATGGCTTCACGGATTAGGGGTTCTTTATACTCAACGACCCGGGTCTCAATGGGTTGTCGTTCCCTTGGCGGTGTGCTTAACTGGCTGAAATCCCGGACGCCCATGAGTGACATTTGAAGCGTACGCGGGATTGGTGTGGCAGTCATGGACAGGCAGTCCACATCGAGTTTAAATTCTTTAATCTTCTCTTTGTGCTTTACCCCGAAGCGATGTTCTTCGTCCACGATCAAAAGACCCAGATTCTTGAAGGCAACATCCTTCGACAAGAGGCGATGTGTTCCAACCAGGATGTCTATTTCGCCTTTTTCGGTGGCAACCAGAGTCGCTTTTATCTCTTTTGGTGAGCGGAATCGTGACAACACAGACGTTCGGACCGCGAAATCGTCCAGTCGTTCACGAATGGTTTCGTAGTGTTGCTGAGCCAGGATGGTTGTGGGGACCAGAATTGCGACCTGTTTTGAGTCAGAGATAGCTTTGAAAGCAGCCCTGAGGGCGACTTCCGTTTTTCCGAATCCAACATCACCGCACAAGAGCCGATCCATGGGACGGTTGGATTCCATGTCAGCCTTAATTTCCCGGGTCGCCTGAAGCTGGTCAGTGGTTTCATCATACAGAAAGGCAGCCTCAACTTTTTGCTGTAAATCAGTGTCAGGGCTAAAAGCGAAACCGTTAGCCTGAAAGCGTTGCGCATAAAATTTCATCAACTCCTGTGCGTAATTTTCGACAGCTTTCCGGGTTTTGAATTTTAGTTGGTCCCATTCCGTGGTCCGTAAGCGGGTAATTTTGGGCGGACCATCACCCCCCTCATATTTGTGTACCCGATCCATTTTATCAATGGGCACATAGACTTTATCGCCTTCCTGGTATTCAATGGCCAAAACTTCAGTTGGCACACCCGCCACCCGGATGATCTCTACCCCCAGATAAACACCGACGCCATAATCGAGATGGACAACGAAATCCTTCTCGTTGAATTCATCAACGGTAGTAAGCGGGCTTGCGGGGAACAGCCGTTGAATGACATTTCGCCGCCGGTGGCGATCAAAAACCTGATGATCAGTCAAAATCGCCAAATGATGTGTATGATCGATGAAGCCGGCAGAAAGATTAAAGACGATGGGAGTAAATTTACTCTCATCAAACAGTGCCAGGAGCCGCTCGGTCTGAATTGTCGATTCCGCAGTGATATAGGTTTTGTATCCCAGCTCTTTGAGATAGGACAAGCGGTGTCTGAATGCATCGAGGTTTCGATGAAAAGAGGCTTGAGGTTCAATGGAAAAAACCCGTCCGTTGAACGCGTCCGGAACGCCACCATTTATCGAGACTATACTGTTGTTAATAAAAGAATTAACCAAGGTATTAATGTCAACTGAATCAGCGCTACCTACGTAGGAAGGCCGGTAAAAAATCACCTGAACGTCCGGGGGAACCAGGCTTGCAAGTGACGATTTTGACTCCTCGTCAAAGGGCTTTTGATTATAAAAGTTGATTTCGGATAAATCCGTAATGGAACGTTGCGTTCCGGGGTCGAAGGTTCTTGCTGAGTCAAGGGTGTCACCAAAAAAATCGAGTCGGACTGGATGATCCATTTCACCAGGGAACAGATCAATTACCCCTCCACGAACTGCAAAAGTGCCAGGTTCAACCACAAACCGTTCCCGGGCAAAACCGAACCGCACAAGATCCTCAACTATTGTATTGAAAGTATATGTTATTCCGACACTTAGCCGGTAGTTATGAAGGCTGGTTGCGCTCGTCCCAATTAACAGATCGCCATAAGTAGCAAAGTAAATACCAGGCTGTCGCGCCAATAATTTATGGAACGCACGCACTGTCTGCCCAGCATCAATGCCGGCAATTGCCTCTGTACCGATATATGAAACGAATTCGGAGCCAAGCAATCCCGTAAGATCATTAAAAACCGGATCAGCTATACGCTTGTCCGGTAATGCTAAAAGATAAACCTTTTCTTGAGATAAAAATTGGGAGAGATATATCCCCAGCGCAGAGGGATCAACCCCAGCCATTGACACACTGTCAGAGACAAGCGGGAAAAGAGAGGAAAAAACTTCAGATCGTTTCACGTGAAACTTGCTGTTTTAGGTAAACCATTAGGACGGCAATGTCAGAGGGATTTACACCGGAGATCCGACCGGCCTGCCCGAGTGTTTCGGGTTTAATTTTCGCCAGCTTTTGTCTGGCTTCCGTCCGTAAGCCTGAAACGACGGAATAATTCATTTCTACCGGAAGAAGGCTTTGCTGCAGGCGGACGGTCTTCCTGACCTGATCCCATTCACGCTTGATATAGCCGGCGTATTTGACATCGGTAGCAATCAGCTCAAGCAGTTTGGGAGAGAGGGCTTGCATCCAATCGGGTAATAGAGGCAGAAGTGGTTCAATGGTCATCTGCGGACGGCGCAGCACGGAAGCCAAACTCAGGTTTTCAGCCGAAGCCTGTTCTCCCTCGGCTACCAAAAGTGGATTTATGAGCTCTTTTGGAATAAAGATTTTTTCAAGTTCCACAACGGCGCGTTCTGCAATCTGTTTGTCTGCTTCAAACGCATGGATGGTTGGGTCGGGAATCAACCCCAGGATTTTTCCATATTTTCCAAGTCTGAAATGAGCATTATCGTATCTCAGCAAA
>MNWS01000207.1 GCA_001872685.1 Fidelibacterota bacterium CG1_02_48_14 | reverse complement strand
AATGAAATACCGGGGAATAATATCTGTGGCGCTGAGGAGCATCCGAATATGGGATGTCAGTCGCTGAGCCCGATGGACATAGGCCGCACTGCCCAGGAACACACCGAGTCCCAATCCTGAAAAAATGATGAGAACGGCAGTCCCAAGTCCGATGAAAAGTGTAAAGAAAAAACCCTTTACGATGGACAGACGCGCCAGGTTGTACCAGTTTAAATTGACGGATTGAGCCAACCGTTGGATTTTGGCATTTTTGTCGGCAACATCACCATTTCCGGAAGGTGTGACCGTACCTGTGGCGAAAGGATCAGCCGGTTCCAATGCGTCCAGTTCCTCCCCGGTACGCCAATCCTGAGTCAGGTAGGGATTTTCACGCGGTAATAATTTCACAGTCGGTGCATAGTGGGGAGTCAAGCCCAAAATCAGGAGCACAATGACGCCCAGCAGCATGCTATTCATGGCTCGTTGATGCATCAGGGAATCAACCTGTCACCCGTCGGAGGAATTTTAAGATCAATTTGTTTTTGCGGTTTTCGATGAGAGTGATCATTCCCACCAAAAGCAGGATGGCGATCATGGAGGTGTAGGTGAGGGCGAATAATCGTGCCGGATGGTAACCGATTCCGGTGGCTAAAACGAACATCTCATAACCATAAGTATTGACACGGTTGAAAATGTAATCCAGGATGATCGTGGCACTCGCCAAGGCGATGAGTCGGTATTTCACCAACACCAAAAGCTCCACAACAATTTGCGGCAGAACATAGGTCAGGGCGATGTGCATGCCGGTGTAGCCCTGGATTCGGGCAAATCGGACGGCATCTGATTCGGAGATTGACTGGATTTCATCCTTAAAAAATTTGATGAAATAACTCAAATTCCCGTCACCAATCACCAGAATCAGAACCACCACAATTGTATAGCCCGCCGCGGGCAGGGAAAATGCTGCCACGACAAAAAGCGGTAACGACTTGAGCAAAATGAAACAGACCGACTCCAATTGTTTGACCCACCCGGAACGCTGATTCCGACCCTCTTCACCATCAATCGCGAATCCCCAAATCCAAAGCGTCGTGATGATCAACGCCACGACGATGGCCATTCCAACCAGTGCGAAGGTATTCCAGGTATAGAGCAATGCATTGGTCCAATTTTCAGCGGAGATATTCCAGCCAGTGAGCGTCAAAAGACCGTAACGCAAATCCGCATCTGCAGATGAGAAGATGTAGAGGGTGTTCAGTCCCACCACCACCAAAACCACATACGCCAGGAATCGCAGGGTTGCTTTTACTTCCATCGCCAGTACTTCAATCCTCGTGTGAATTGTGACGGATCCTTCTCCATGACCACTTTGCGATATTGATTTTCCTTCACATCGTCGTTGTACGCAATGATGTAATCACGATTCCACAGGAATATCGCGGCACAGTCTTCATACAGATAGCGTTGAAATGTGCCATAATCTTCAGACTGTCCCGTACTGAACTGCGCCAAAAGATCGTAATAGTCTTTATAATTCGGCCGGCTGTAGGCATAGCTCATGAAATTGTCTTTGTCCCAAATGGAGATGTCCGGTCGTGTTGAGGCATTCCATTCATACAGCACCAGATCGTAATGGTCAATCTTACTCAAGTCCTCGTAAAACTGGTGCTTATTCTGATAATGCTCCGCTTCACAATTCACACCGTTATCCCGTAGCTGCTGGGCGATTTGATTGGCCACACTTACAACCGGTGAGCTGAGAGAATAGGCCAGATACATGAGTTTTAATGGCTCACGCGGCGGCCGAAAAGCCCGTACAGAATTATACTCACTGGACTCGAACGATGTCTCCCCCATCGTGACGAAGGGTCCCTTCAGATCAATCTGGGCGAAGTTGTAACTCATTTCATACGCATAGGCAATTTTAAACATCTCAGCCTGAACCTGCGTGTTCAGAATATTGGCAACAGCACGTCGATTATTAATGTTGTTGATAAATGCCTTGTTCGGTCCCCGGTAGTTAAACAGAATGGCCGTGACGGTGGGCGTATTAACCGCCTCCGCTACAACCGGCGAATTGTTGGCATCCGGGCTGGAGTTGATGACATTCTGCCTGGTTTCCGCCAATCGCGAGGGTTCGAGATCAATCACGAAATTGATCAAACCATCATTCAAATCGCGCCAGCGTTGTTGTGGGTTTGCATATGTCGCCAGGGTGATAGGCGAAACGATCATCGGTCGTCCATCCAAACCAAAACTCCGGGCTGCCTCCAACTCGATTAATCGGCCATCCCGTTCATAACTCTTCAACCGGTAAGCCTGAGCGCCGCGGTAACTGTTCATATTAATTGCTTGCTGCAATTCACCAAACTGACCCGGCAGCAACACGTTGGTCATGCGGTCAACATAGCGTTTGAGAATTCGTTCCGGCAGAATCATGAAATCCAGATTATCATAGCTCGCTTTATTGGGTTCCCAGGTCACCTTAATACTGTTCTGACCGTTCCCGTAGGTTTCGACGGATTTGATATGCTCAATCACCTGACGATAGGCTATTTCTTTGTTCTTTTTCAGGACATCGAAAGTCGTGACAACATCTTCCGGCCGTATGTCCGTGGTACTGCCGTCCGGCCATAGCCATTGAATATTGCGCTTTAAAGGAATCACCACGGCATAACTGCCATTTTCCATGGATGGCGCCAGCGATTGGATTTCCAGGTCAGCCAGCTCGGCTTTTAAACTGAGATTCTCGTTATACGTATACAAACTCAGGTACAACATGGAGACAAGCTGGTCTGATTCTGTGTCATAGGCAAAAAATGGATTCATGGTTTCAGGAACTGATGTGAGTCCGAGTTGCATGTCAATCCGGTTTTGCGCCAGACTCTCACTGGCAAACACCAGTACCAGCACCATTGCCGCAATGGTCCTCGGTTTTGACAGAAATCGTTTCCTGATAAGGGTCCGTAGTTTGAGGAAATTATTGTAAATCATAGCGACTTTCGATGGCTCGCCCCAGATCTTGAGCGTGGGAGGCGGCTTGTTTGATGAAATCCAGCTCTTTATAAAATTCATCCTGGTTCAGAATGGTCTTATAGTTGAAAAATGTCACCTTGAATTTGTACAGCGGACAGTTCACGCACGCGGTACAGACACCGCATTGGTCCAAGGGTTGTGAAAGTTCGTACAGGAAATCCAGAATGGCTGAATAGTAATCAGTCCATCCCCGGAGTTGTTCAATGATCGCTTCCCTGGCTGTCGCTTGGTCCGCCGCCAGTCGTTTCACCGCATAGGCATTGTACCCCATCGGCAACCGCGTCGCAACTTTGAAGTCAATAAACTCTGGATTTTCCAGAATCGCGATAACCTTCTCACGATCTTCCAATGTCATTTTGTCCACCAGCGCTATCGCTTGCTGAAAGGCTGATATGCCGGCCACACAATTTTTCCGATAATCACTGCCGGCAACTCCACCCACGACCAACCAGGCAGTTTTCTGGACCGGATCCGTCGTTTTCTGAAGGGTTGGTTCAATGATTTTTTGGAACAACTCAGCCTTTTCATCAACTGATTTGATATTCTCCAGCACGGTTCGATTCGTCATAATGAACGAGATAAGATCGTCGCCAGCCAATAAGCGGTGACTCATGGGAATAAGACCGATTACAGTCACCACCATAACCGTAAACAGCATCCCGAAACGCGTTGAGGAGTGCGGTGAAAGCCCGATTTTCCGGTAGATTTTATTTTTTTGACGCTGCATAGCTGTCCACTGCCTTAAGCATTTTTCCAAAGGCTCGCGTATCAGACTCACGATCCTTTTCCATGTCCTGTATGTACCCCAGGGCATCCTTCAGGTCACCATTTCGCGGATCAATTGATTTACCCTGAGGGAAATATTTACCCTTTACGAACGCAATGATCACGGCATTCCTGGATCGTACAATCCAATCGTCCCCCTTGCTGTCCGCAAAATTCGCCCCCATTTTCAACTCATTGACTGCCCGGGAGTCGGTTGGGCTCGGCCACTGATTGCTCGCCATGGTATTCATGAAAGCAACAATGACCTGTAACTGACTGATTTCATCTGGATAGTATCGGGCCATTTTCAACATGGCAGCCAATTGCTCCCTGCTGGTCTTGTAGTTTGGGAGTCTCCGATTGTCAGAATGGGCGTCCCCTGCCTGAAGAAAACCTTGAAATTTCCCCCAGGATTTTTTCGCACTTTCCATATCACTGGCAAAAGCATCCCAGGATTTTTGATAGGAATCCAGCGTGTTGTAAAGTGTTTGAAGATCCGCCAGCTTTTTGGTGATTTCGCCCGTAAGCACCTGAAAATCACGTTCATACTCGCAACCGGCTGCTTCAGGAAACTCGGTTATTTTCTTCAGACTGGCGTCTCTGATCGAATTAATGGTGGCAAGCGCCTGCTGAGCTTCGCTCTGGATATTTCCATAAGCAGCCTGGAATTCAGGTGCAACCTGAGCGGAATTGGGATAATTCTTCACGAAAATCCGGTCAGCATCAGTTGCCAACTGATTCATTTTATCCTTCCAAAGCGTGAAAGTCGGTTGCTGTTGCTTCAGGAATGTCGTGAAAATCTGTTCTTCACGAACCGCGTTACCCAGTTCAGATTCCCAGGCTTTGACCTGTTTGCTGAGCGTCTCATCGACGCCCGTACGGTTTCGTTGGGGTTTGGTCAATAGCTGCTGCCACTCACCGAAAACTTTTTCCAATGTCAGGTCAGCATCCTTCCGAATCGCGGATCGCTTCACCTGGTCTAAATCCACCAAACCGGACTGTCCGGCTTGTTTGAATTGTGCAAATTCTTTGGTCAGTCGCTGAGCCAAATCCGCCTGAACCTGCGGTTGCTCTGCCTTCACACGGCTTATAATTGATTGACCGCAGCGGCTGTTCAAACCATTGGGAAATGAGATTTTTGCCTCAGGTGCGACAGTGAGTTGACTTTCCTGCTTCAGGACAGCCTGAAAATCGCGTTGAGCTTGTTGGTACTTACTTTCGAAGGCATTCCGCGTGGCTTCCACACTGGCGATAGCCCGGGGACTACCGATAAAATTGTTGGTGGCGGTTTTCGGGAGCGTAAGGGACAACGGTGTTGCATTAAATTTGGCGTTTTTCAAATTAATTTCATACAACTCGGGTCTGGCAATCGCCTGAGCAACCAAATAAATGCGCAGGTCCTGGTTCGATTTGCTGATTTCTTCCAAACGACCGGGAAAAAAGGCGACACCCAGGACAGATTGGACATCCCGATCACCAAATTTCACCGCTACCGTTTGGGATTGATTGGTTTGAGAGACATCTGAATAAAGCAATCGTGACAGACCGTATTCGTCCTCACCCACGTAAAACACTGCGGAACCATCCGGGTAAAATGCCGGGTAGCTGTCCCGGGTCAGGGTGAAGGATTCATTGCTTAATTGTCGTGACTTCCCAGTCCGAATGTCGTAGAGATTGAGCGTGCGTAACCGAATTTTGGCATCCAGCACCACATACGCCAATTCATATCCATTGGGCGACCATGTCAGGTTAAATGCTTCCACCGCATCGCTTCCGGCAATCTGTGTGAATTCACCATCGTTTAAATTCAGGATGCCTGAAATCGCGCTACCGCCTTTCCGGGCTACATAGGCAACCAGATCGGGATCGGCTTTGTTCAGATCGATCCTGGGAATTGATTCGTAATCTGACCGATTAAAAGCCTTGATGGCTTTGGTGTCCAGATTACCAACCAAAATCTGATTTTTTTCCGTCCAGATAATTTCCGTGCGACTACGCCATTGAGGCATGAAGGGCACACCATCATGTGGAAAGCCGGCTGCGTGAGCAGAAAATTGAGCGCTACCCGGTTCTCCCACCATGATTTGTCCGTTGGAGACAAACAGCACCCGAGGGTCGTCAGTATTTGCCAGCCAGCTAATATCCCGTTCGTAATACTCACTCTCACCACCAGCTTGTGAAAAGACATTATCCGAAGTTGCCCGTTCCACCAAAGGTCGTAAAACATTTTCGTTGGCAGATTGGTCAAGCACCGCCAGGATTTTCTGGAGACGATTGAACTTGTTCACCGTGACGTACCGACCGTCCGGACTCACGACCGGTAATTCATATCGATCGGTAGTTTTTTCATAATAATCAATGCGTTGGTCATCCGTCAGGGTCAGCGGTGACAGGGTATATGAACTTGATTTCCCGTAGAGATATGAATCGGCATTTTGGGATTTTCCAGATTCCCACAGGCGTAATTTTCCCATATAGGGCGTGTGGATGGGCGTTTTTTTATCCAGGGCCATGGCATTACCGGCATT
>MNWS01000137.1 GCA_001872685.1 Fidelibacterota bacterium CG1_02_48_14 | reverse complement strand
TCTTCCTGAAGAAAAGCGTTGGGCTCAGTCACCTGGCGCAGACGTGTGGCAAGCGCTTTTTCCAACACCTCCCGTATTTCGGGAACAGAGCCGAGATCGAAACCGAGAAATTCCGCCGAGCCATCCGGTGAGCACTGATAAGTTATGGGGAAATAATACTCACGAGGGTGGACTGAAATTGGATTTCCACTGGTATCGATTTGCCAGATTTCGATTTTATTGCCATCTTGATCCAGATGAGTTGCATGGAATCCGGTTAAATTCTTAGCCGGTACGAAGGGCACCCAAATCCAAGAGTCTAAAGCGGGTGACCGGGTCAATTTATCCGTATAAGCGTTAAACTCAGTTGAGGTAACATCCTCACTGGCCTCAAATAATCGGCCTAAACCTTCCAGGTTTTGATTAAATAGTTGACGAACTTCGAACCGGATACGCGTATGGATTTCATCGGCTAACCGGATGAAAAAAGATTCACGAATGGAATATTGACTCAGGCGATTTAGGGTATAGCTTGCCGCGACTGTAACAAAGATACCAAATATAATCGTTACAACGGTGTGAATATTTTTCATTGCCCAATGGTGTGATTCGCGATTCGAGTCCCTCCAGTGGAATGCGTACAAGGAACTTAAAATTAAAATAATGAACAGGAGTGTGAGGCTGAGGGGAAATATAGCTGACCGCCGCAGCATGCGACGATACTCGTTAGCCATGACGTCAACACCAAATACAACCGTGACGGTTTCCAATGTTGGATTAGGTGAGGGGATGAATACACTGATGAACTCACCATACTCATTCCGATACGGACCATGTATGACTGGTTTCATGGTTCGGTAAACACCGGTTAATGCATCGGGAGGTTCATGGTAAATTGTCCCCACCGGTGAGGCTTGGGGATCATCAGGGGGAATACTCTCCGGTCCGAATATGTAGGAGCCATTTTTCCGGACAATGGAATAGAGGCTGAAATAATTAAATCTGAGGTTCCAGGAGCAACATTGTTGAAGGATTTCGACTCCAGCCACCATCTGCCGCTGCAGTCGTTTATACACCGGATTATAGAGATCGGAGGACGTAAAAGAGAGGTCCTGAAAATGCGACGTACTCAGGGACTGAATGATTTGATTGCCTTCCCGGACCATTTCCTGCCGAAAAATGTTGTCGGCACGAACAACCCAGCTCCATGTGAACAGGGCTCCAAGGATAAGGACCGAAATGAGCGAAACTACAGCCCAGAGTTTGTAGGAGGCGGGTTTTAAACTCATGGAGAGGGGGTCCTTATGGAGGCGCGAGGGAGAAACCGACTTCAGCTCCCTTTGGGTTCAGAAGATCGTTCAAAGAGAATTTATTACAGGAATAAACAGTATCAAAGGGGAAATAATGTTGCAAAAACAGTGCGCATTGACTCAAAATTAATGTAACCCTGATGAACTTAGAAAAAGGTCGTTGCCTCATAAATAATGTTACCGCAAATGAGGGACATGACTATGAGCAAAAGATCACGCAAAGAATACCAGGAGACGATCCGAAAGCGTTACCGTGAAGCTGATCTAAAAGACAAGCAGAAGATTCTGGATGAATTCTGCCAAGTCTGTGGCTATCAACGCAAATACGCAATCCGGATTCTAAACCAACCCAGAAAGAATAAGCGATTAAAGAAACCCGGCAGACCCAGACAATATCATGATCCACGAATCATGGATGTTCTCATGGAGCTTTGGCGGGTTCTGAATCTGCCCTGTTCCCGAGATTGAGGGTGTAAAAAAAACTGTGTAAATGGTCAAAACTGTGGAATACTTGATCAACGACCGGACAAAAAAGCCCTGTTTCAGGATCTCTTCCAAGGGCTTACTTTCTACTACTGGGTTCATGTCAGGGTGCTCTTTTTATTTGGTTGTTTTCTTAATTTGTGAATCCTGAACCCAGTTTCAACTACCAAGTTATTCCAATTTTACAGAAATGAATTTCCATTATCTCTGGGGAACCGCATTCTGATCATGAATTTCAGGAGGGCATGCGGTGCCGGGTGATTTCACCCTCCACCATATAAATGACATCTTCAGCGATATTGGTCGCGTGGTCCGCAATCCGCTCGAGGTAGCGCGAAATCCCCAAAACCTGGATAAATGAGGGTGTATGCAGGGGATCTGCGGCGATGTTGTCCTCCGTAAAGCGATACATTTTACGGTGGAGAATGTCCACCTCTTCGTCGGACCTGCAGACATTACGCGCCAGGTCAACATCCATTGCAACCAGGGAATCCAGGCTGAGCTTCACCATCTGGAGTGATCGCCGGGCAAGTTCCGGAATGTCACTGGGAATGGTAACCCGTTGAGATTCAGGCACCAGCGCTTGCACACGTTCCGCAATATTGGTGGCTAAATCGCCGATTCGTTCCAGATCGTTGTTAATCTTCAGGACGGAAACAATGAAGCGCAAATCAATGGCCACCGGTTGATGCAGTGCCAAAATCTTCAGACAATCTTCCTCCACATCAACCTCCAGAGCATCAATGTCCTGGTCTCCATCAATGACTGTCTGCGCCATGATTTCGTCAAAATTGTGCAGCGCTTTCATAGCGCTTTGAAGACTTTCCTCCACCCGTGCGCCGACATGCAGGATCTTTTTCTTCAAATTCTCGATTTCTCGCTGGAGATGCTTGGGCATAACCTTACCTGTTCCTTTGGAGCGCTACCTATTAACCGAAACGCCCGGTGATATAGTCTTCGGTCTGTTGGTTGAGTGGTTTGGTGAAAATGGTTTGTGTGTCGCCAAATTCAATCAGATGACCTTCGTAGAAAAATGCGGTAAAATCGCTGACACGTGCCGCTTGCTGCATATTGTGGGTGACGATGACAATCGTGTAATTCACCCGCAATTCGCCGATCAGGTCTTCAATTCTGGCGGTTGATTTCGGGTCCAATGCCGATGCCGGTTCATCCATTAACAAAATTTCCGGCTCCACAGCCAGAGCCCGGGCGATGCAGAGTCGTTGCTGTTGTCCGCCAGATAGTTCCAACGCGCTTTTATCCAGCCGATCCTTTACCTCTGACCACAGACCCGCACCGATCAGACTCGTTTCCACCAATTCATCCAGAGTTTGACGATCCTTCACCCCGTGGATTTTCGGCCCGTAAACCACATTTTCATAAATGGACTTTGGGAAGGGATTTGACTTCTGGAACACCATACCAACCCGACGCCGGAGATCAGCCAGGTCCGTGCCATTGGTATAAATATCCGTTCCGTCAATCTTGACGATGCCCTTCACCTGGGTATTTTCGATAATGTCATTCATCCGGTTCAGACTGCGCAGATAAGTTGACTTACCACATCCTGACGGACCGATCAGTGCAGTCACCTGATTTGATGGAATAACCGTATCAATCCCAAACAGCGCTTGTTGGGTGTCGTAGAAGACTTCAAGTCCCAGGGTTTCGATTTTCGTTGGTGTCTGTGGGGACATTACCATTTGTATTTTTTCCTAAAGCGCATCCGCAAAAATATCGCGATTAAATTAAACCCGGTCACCAAAAATAGCAAAACCAGTGCGGTGCCATATTGCAGCGGCAGCACTTTTTGCGTATCCGGATGTTGGGTTGCCAGGATGTAAAGATGGTAGGGGAGGGCCATCACCTGATCGAATATGGAGGTCGGGAGAATGGGCAGATAAAAAGCCGCGACGGTGAGGAGAATGGGTGCGGTTTCACCGGCAGCCCGTCCAATTCCCAATATCGAACCGGTGAACATTCCCGGCAGCGCATAGGGCAGAACATTCTTGTAAATCGTTTGCCAGCGCGTCGCTCCCAGTGCCAGACTACCCTCCCGCAACGCCTGGGGAACGGCACGGAGCGCTTCCTCGCTGGAGACGATAATCGTCGGTAAGATCATGAAAGCCAGGGTGAGACTGCCCGAAAGAATAGAGGTCCCGAAATCAAAAAACAGCACGAACATTCCCAGTCCGAAAAGTCCGAAAACGATGGATGGAACGCCTGCCAGGGTAATAATTGCTAAACGAATCATTCGGTTTAATCTGCCTTGGGAAGCGTATTCACTAAGATAAAGTGCACTGGCCATACCCAGGGGCAGAGCGACCCCGATTGATCCCAGGATGAGGTATGTGGTACCCAGGATTGCCGGCAAAATACCACCTTCAGAGCCACCGCGCCGGGGGAAACCGGTTAAGAACTCCCAGTTGATTGCCGGAATGCCTTTGACAATAATATCGAACAGGATGTACCCGACACCCAAAACGATGGCATAAGTGAAAAAGCGCATACTCCAACGAATCACGGTGTCTTGAATTGTGGTATGATTTTGACGGAACGCGTTCATAAGGTTAAACCATTTGATATTTTCGCAGGACACGCTGGGCGATAATATTGAGTCCGAGTGTGATCAAGAGCAGGAAAATTCCCACCCAGAATAATGCGGCGTAATGACTGCTGCCGAAGGCGACTTCGCCCATCTCAGCGGCAATTGTGGCTGTCATCGTGCGAACGGAATCCAACGGATTAAGGGTCATGATGGCGGCGTTGCCTGTCACCATCAAAACCACCATGGTTTCGCCGATCACACGACCCATTCCCAGCATTATTGCAGCGATGATTCCCGGTAACCCGGCAGGAACCACGATACGCCAGATGGTCTGAATTTTACTGGCTCCCAGTGCCAACGAAGCTTCCTTGTAAGACCGTGGGACATTTCGTAAGGCATCTTCTGAAATCGAGATCACGGTTGGAATTGCCATGAGGGCTAGTAAGAGCGCTCCGGTCAGGGCATTTAACCCGGTTTGTAATCCAAACACAGATTTGATAACGGGACCGAGCACAACCAATCCAAAAAATCCAATGATGACCGAGGGAATTCCTGCCAGTAACTCAATGAATGGTTTCAAAATTTCCCGTTCCGATTTAACGGCGACTTCAGACAGATAGATCGCGCTGATCACCCCGAACGGAATCATGAAAATCGTCGCCAGAAATGTCACCAGCAGCGAACCGCTCAAGAGCGGTAATATCCCGTATCGTTGTTCCTGAAAGGAAACGGGTATCCAGCGAGAATCCCAAAGTGCTGAGATTCCCGGCTTGGAGATGAAGGGGACAGCCTCCTTGCCCAGGAACAGGAATATCAGCACCACGATGAGAATACTGGTAGATGCAGCGCCCAGCAGGATGGTGCGCACCGCTTTATCCTGAAGCAATTTGCGTTGGATGGAATTGAAAATCATGACAGGGCTAATTTCCGCAAATGCACAAATAATCGCTTACGATTATTTAACCGGGACATAACCCGTTTCGGAAACGATACGCTGACCTTCCGGAGTTAAGGTGAAATCCAGGAAATTTTTTGTCAGACCTTGAGGAACCCCATTGGTGTAAATGTACAGATCACGGGAAATGGGATAAGCGCCTGAAACAATGGCTGCTTCACTGGCCAGAACTGCCGGTGAATTGTTGTCGGTTTTCACACCCAGCACTTTAATGGCATTGCCAGCGCCCTGAACATAACCCAGACCCACATAGCCAATGGCTTGCTTATCCTGACTTACCGATTGCACGATTGCTGCCGTGGAGGGCATCAGGTTGGCTGAGGCTGCGTAATCCTTTTTATTCAGCACATGCTCCTGAAAGAAAACATAGGTGCCGGAACTGGATTCCCGAGAATTGACAATAATACCGGCATCCGGACCACCAACCTGATTCCAATTGGTATATACACCGGTGTAGATCTTGCCGATCTGCTCGATGGTTAATTCATTCACCGGATTGTCAGAATTCAGGATCACAGCGATACCATCCCGGGCGACGGGAAATTCTACCGGGTTTTGATTTTTTCCCTTGGCCAGAGTGATTTCTTTTGATTTGATATTTCGGCTGGAGATACAGACATCGGTGGTGCCGTTAATCAGAGCGGCGATGCCGGTCCCGGAACCGCCGCCAGTGACGGAAATTTCGTATTCCGGGTATTTTGCCATAAATGCTTCAGCCCAATTGCTAGCCAGATGGACCATGGTGTCCGAACCTTTCACCGTGATATAGCGTTGGGTCGCGGCAGAATCGTTTGATTTCTTACTGCAATTAACCAAAACCAATCCGGTGATGGCGAGAAGAATCGTTAATCGTGAAGTTGTTGCTCTCATGTTTTTCTTACTCCTTAGATTTGCTTTCATTGCGGCAGGGTATAAGAATGTT
>MNWS01000161.1 GCA_001872685.1 Fidelibacterota bacterium CG1_02_48_14 | reverse complement strand
GGATGCTGTGCGAAAGCGGCACCGATCTGGTGATCACATTTAAGGATGTCCGTGCGGATGATGAAATCGGAAGCGCTCACTGGGAAGCGACATACACATTTGCTGGTGGACATCAGGTTCACAATATCATTCAGGCGCAATTCCGGTTTGAGAAGGGGCTGATCATGGAGCATCATGACCAATTTAATTTTTGGCGGTGGAGTCGTATGGCTTTGGGAGTTCCGGGATATTTCCTGGGGTGGACAAACTTCCTCCAAAAGCAGGTTCAGAGACAGGCCCGTCGCCGATTGGAAAATTTTTTACATGCCGGATAATCTAATTCACCCTTGGACTTTCACCCAAAACTTCTATACTCCGCCTGGAATGACACCCTTAATGCCCCATACAGTCAGAAAGCATTGATCTAGAGTGAGACTTTGGTTTAAACGATTTCAGGGACTCAGGATAGAAGAGGTTGTCTTTCTGGTATTCCTCGTACCTTCAATCCTGATCACGCTCCGGGCGAACTATTATTTCTATACGAATCCGCATGAACGCTCAGTAAAAATTGAAGGCGGGTTGTGGCGAATTGGTATCACCATTCTGTTGCTCATCGTGTTCTACTGGTTTTTGTGGTATCGCCCGGACAAACGGATGTTCAAATTCATTCGCGACATCGCCCCGTTTTTATTCGCGATCCTCATTTATACGAATTTACATGACACAATCCATTTTGTGAATCCTCAGGATGTTCATTTTCAACTGAATGCCATTGACGAATGGATGTTTGGCGGGGTTTCACCAACGGTTTGGGCGGAGCAATTTTATCGACCCTGGCTGACGGACTGGTTATCCTTGGCCTATATGAATTATTTCTGGATCACGGTAATTTTGGTTCTGGTGTTGTATTTCAAAAAGGAGCATCGTCAGTTTCGGACCGTGATGCTCACCATGATTTTGTGCTACTATGGTGGATACCTGTTATACATCCTTTTTCCGGCAGCCCCACCCAGGCTGGCCCTGGCAAATCTTTACACGATTAATATTTACAAAGGGACCTCGTTGCTGTCGGATAGCGCCCAGGCCTTGGTGCATATCAGCGCGTCATCGGCAAGAGGTGCGTTTCCGTCGTTGCATTGTGCCATCACATTTCTCACACTGGGAATGGCCTGGCGGTTTCACAAAGGACTTTTCTGGCCATTTCTGCCAATCGGCATTTCGCTGATAATCGCGACAGTCTATCTGCGTCACCATTATGTGATTGATATTATCGCCGGATTTTTTCTGTGCGTGGTGGCCTGGCATGTCACACCATTTTTAGACAGTTGGTGGCGCAATCGCCAGATGAAACATGGGATCATTACGAAATCACCGCCGGTCCTGGCACCAGGGAGAACTGAATAATTCGTGGTCATGTTTGCTTTAAATTTCAGAGGACTGGAAATAGATTGTTGCTTCGTTCGATTGCGAATTTCACTTTATTTTTATCGCCAATCATTCAAACAGCGCATGCTTCGGATCAGGGAGGATTGATAACATGTCAAATGAAAAACCATCCCGGAATGGTGGACAATCCCGGGTACAACGTCGGGACTTTTTAAAGTATAGTGCGGCGGGAAGTGTCATCGCAGCCACAGTGGCGGCAGGTGGTTTCACGGGTGTGCTGGCCAGTTGCAGCAAGGATGAGAAAGAGGCTGTGCCGACACCGGTTTCACACGCATTTGAATATGCAGAATACTCGGTTTCTGAAATACAAGCCCTGTTTGAATCCGGGAAATTGAATTCGCGCAATCTCACAGCGATGTATCTGGAACGAATTGCCAAAATAGACCAGAACGGACCGCAATTAAAGGCGGTCATTGAAATCAATCCGGAAGCTTTGGTCATAGCAGAAGCACTCGATGCGGAACGCAAACAGGGTCTGATCCGGGGACCACTTCATGGCGTTCCGGTTTTACTGAAGGATAATATCGGGACCGCTGATCAGATGCAAACAACGGCCGGTTCGTTGGCATTAATGAATGCACAACCTCATAACGATGCATTTTTGGTGAAGAAATTACGGGAAGCCGGCGCTGTCATACTTGGGAAAACCAATCTGAGTGAATGGGCGAATTTTCGCGATAACATTTCGTCCAGCGGCTGGAGCGGTCGCGGCGGACAGACAAAAAATCCCTACGCTCTTGACCGAAATCCATGTGGTTCAAGCTCTGGTTCTGCTGTTGCGGTTGCCGCGAACATGACCATGTTGGCAGTTGGTACCGAAACCAACGGTTCCGTCGTTTGTCCCGCTTCCATTAATGGGATAGTGGGAATTAAACCCACGTTGGGTCTGGTGAGCCGGTCAGGAATTATTCCCATCGCTCACAGTCAGGATACGGCTGGTCCCATGGCCAGGACGGTCAAAGATGCTGCGTATTTGTTGGGTGTGATGACTGGAGCTGATTCAGCAGATGAAATCACCGTGACTCGCAGTGGCCAGCAATTGGGTGATTATGTCAAATTTTTAGCAGCGGATGGTTTGAACGGAGCCCGGATTGGTATCGCGCGACAATATTTTGGGTTTCACCCTGGTGTCGACACCATCATGGAGCAAGCCGTTGAGGTGATGAAAAATGCGGGAGCTGTTATCATTGATCCCGTAGAAATCAAGACTTACGGCGATTTTGGTTCGGCTTCTTTTGAAGTGCTGCTGTATGAATTTAAAGCAGACCTGAATAAGTATCTGGGTGGCTTGGATAAAACGGCGGAGATTCATTCACTCGAAGAACTGATTGAATACAACAAAACCAATGCGTCTAAAGAAATGCCATTTTTCGGGCAGGATCTGCTGGAAATGGCGCAGAAAAAAGGGTCACTGGATTCGAAGGAATATAAAATTGCACTCGAAAAGGCAAAACGGCTGGCTGGTCCTGAAGGGATTGATGCAGCATTAATCAAGGACAATCTGGATGCCTTGATTGCCCCCAGTAACGGTCCCGCCTGGTTGACCGACCACGTCACCGGGGATCATTTCCAGGGTGGTAGTTCGTCACCCGCGGCAGTGGCTGGTTATCCCAATATTACGGTCCCGGCCGGGGATATTTTGGGGCTGCCGATTGGTATCAGTTTTTTTGGTGCGGCATTTAGTGAACCGCGTCTGCTGAGAATTGCCTATGGTTTTGAGCAGCAAACCAAACATCGCGTGGTGCCTGATTTTAAAACGACCGTTGATATTTAGAACTCCCGGGTAAGGTGTTGCGATGCTGAACTATGGTCTCGCCATCGCCTCAATGATCGGTGCGATTCTGGCCGTCAGTGTATTGCTCAATCGAAACCTTGGTCTGGGTCGAAAACTACTCGCAACCGGTATTTTGAGCTGGGGGATTTGGATGGGGGCAGCCTGGTTTCTGGTGGGTTTCCAGCTTCGGAGCATCTGGTTGGGGATTTTGGTGCTTGCTGGCGCGTATGCCATTTTCCATGGAAGGTCGCAAAAGTCGGTTCATCTCACATTGATCAAAAAAGTTGGTTGGAATTTGCTTACCATACTGGGTTTGTTGTTTTTAATGGGGTTACTGTTGGGGCGCTGGTATCCACCCATTCCGTCCGCGATTCAGGTTGAAATGCCACTGCGCAAGGGAGTTTACGCGATCTCTCAGGGCGGGAGCAATGGCGCTACCAATCCCATTCACCACGGAGCGGTTCAGTCAGAACGATTGGCGATTGACTGGGTGAAATTGAACGGCTGGGGAAGTCGTGCAAGTGGCATCAATCCAGGTAACCTGGATCAGCATGAAATTTTTAGGGACACGGTTTTTTCACCAATTGACGGTATCATGATTGACAGGTGTGACTCAGTACCAAATGCGAAATTGGGTCATCCGGACACCCTGAATAACCCGCTCGGAAATTTTGTTCGGATCAACTTTAGGGATAGTTTGGAATTGGTTCTGGCACACCTTCAGCCGGCATCCATTTCCCCGGTACCCGGCGATTCTGTGCAGATAGGGGATGTACTTGGTCTCGTCGGTAACTCTGGCGAAGTTAGCGAACCACATTTACAGATGAGTATTTCCAATGACCGGGGCTGGGCGGTGCCGATATTGATTGAGGGGGTGTTTCCGGTATTGAATCGTCGATTCTACTATTCCCCCTGACCAGCGCAATACATCCTTAAACCGCACCAGAGCTTCCCGGTATAACCCCATTAATTTTAGCAGGCGGTCCCCAATTCAGCATTGATTCAGAGTCAATTACCAAAAGTTTGAATAAATAATCTTGCATGGAACACCGGTCCGGTGTATATAGATCGGCTTTTGCGGAGTTCAGGAAGAATTTCGCGTTATACCGGGAAGGCTTGCCGATAAAAGTTATCTGAGCTTCCCAAATGCCGTGATCATTACGGCCGTTTCTTTTCCACGCGTCCGGCGGGTAGAGATTTGTAGAACCCCCGGACCAGGAAAGACATGATACAAACCGTACACGCACCCAGTGCGAATCAAGATTCATTTAAAAACAAACCAGCAGCAACGACAACAACAACCCTTCAGGGCGTTTTTAGCTTGCTCATCCCGGAACTGCAACGTGCAATCGTGTCAGCCGGGTACCTCACCCCAACACCTATTCAGGAACAATGTATACCCCACCTCATTGAGGGGCGTGACTTGATGGGAACCGCCCAGACCGGCACCGGCAAGACAGCAGCGTTTGCATTGCCATTGCTGCAACAACTCGCCGGTAATTCCCGCAGACCACAACGGGGAACCCCTCGCGCTCTCATTCTGGCACCAACTCGCGAGTTAGCGGCTCAAATAGGCGCTGCGATTCAGAACTACGGGCGTTTTTTGAGATTGAGCTACACCACCGTTTATGGTGGCGTGAATCAATACAGCCAGGTCAAAGCATTGAACCGTGGGGTTGATATTTTGATTGCTACCCCGGGACGATTGCTCGACCTGATGCAGCAAGGTTACATTCGTCTCAACGAAGTCGAGGTATTTATCCTTGATGAAGTGGATCGGATGTTGGATATGGGATTTATGCCGGCCATTGACCAGGTCCTGGCGAAACTTCCCGCAAAACGGCAAACCCTCTTTTTCTCGGCTACGATGGCTCCGAAAATGGTGGAGCTGGCCAACAACATGGTAACCAATCCGGTGAGAGTGAGCATCACACCTGAGCAGCCAACGGTGGAACGAATCAACCAAAAAGTTTTATTCGTGGGTAAAAATCAAAAAGATGCCCTGCTGGTCTCACTTTTGGATGACATCAGAATCAATAAGGCCATCGTGTTTACTCAGATGAAGCATGTTGCCAACCGTGTCGTCGAAAAACTTCATACGGCAGGGATCAACAGCACAGCGATTCACGGCAACAAAAGCCAGTCCGCACGCACAGAAGCATTGGATGGCTTCAAGCGTGGTCGGTTCCGGGTGTTGGTTGCCACGGATGTTGCTGCACGTGGTCTGGATGTGGATAACATTACACATGTCATCAACTACGATCTCCCAATTGAAGCGGAAACTTATATCCATCGCATCGGTCGAACGGCCAGAGCGGGTGCAGATGGAGATGCTATTTCCTTTTGTAGCACCGGTGATCGCAATTACCTACGGGATATTGAAAAACTTCTCGGAAAACCGGTAGAGACTGATTTGGAACACGCATTTCACAGTGAAGAAGCCTTAAGGTCAACTTCGTCACCCGTTGCCAGGCGCGTTCGCCAACGCAGCGGCAGTGGGAGTCAACGGTCAGAATCTTATAGTTCAGGTCCGGCCAAACGAAGTCATTTCGCTGCATCCCGTGAAAAACGTGGTCGTTTTGGCGATCGTTAAGTGACTTAATTAGAGCCGGGGATCAAGGATTCTGATCCTGATTCCAGACTGAGCTGATTTATTTATCGAATGGGCGTGTGTACAAATTTCATGCGCCCATTATTTTTTTTAAACAATCGTTCTGGCTTAAGCACTGAGAATGTCATCTCAAATCGGCTGGAAAAATCAGCAGGCTTCCATTCCTATGACGGTTGGATATTTCATCATTTTGGTTTTATAACAATTTAGGTTCACCCAAGAGTCTTTCACTATTTGCTTCACATCACAAGCACGTTGGTTTAAAATAGTGTCACTATCGCACAGAGAATATCGTTGAATGAAAGCAATTAAGTCTTGATGTTGCTCGAACCAGCGGTTAGGAATTCAAGGATTTTATCCAAAGGGAGCGCGTGGAATTTCATGGTAAAATATTTTAAAACAGCTCTGATCATTTTATCGGTCTCTCTGTTTAGCCGTTCTGCTTATGCAAATGGCGTAGCGGTAGTAGATGCAACAACGGAATCATATTTTCAATTGG
>MNWS01000269.1 GCA_001872685.1 Fidelibacterota bacterium CG1_02_48_14 | reverse complement strand
AAACGACCGCCGCTAGCGTCTGGCCGCCGGTAATATTATGGTAAATGTCGTTCCACGACCGATTTCACTAAAAACTTCAATACTGCCCTCGTGGTCATTTATAATTTTATGAACCAACGCCAATCCGATCCCGCTGCCATGATCTTTATCCGAAAAGAACAGGTCGAACACCCGATTCAAATTTTCCGGAGCGATCCCATGCCCCGAATCGGTGATTTGCACCTCTACGGCAGCACCATTTTTTTTCGGTTTCGCGGATAAGATGATGGTATCGCCCTCACTGGTTGCTTCGAGCGCGTTTTTTACCAAATTGTTCAGGGCTCGATGGAGGTATTGGTGATCTCCCAGCACCACAGGATCGTCCGTTAGTTCAAAATTCAAATGTTTCTGCTCATTCTCAGCCTGAGTGCCAAACAGATTTTTAATCTCATCAAATACCTGAGAAATTTTAACTATTTGTCGTTTCAGTGGCGTGGGTCTTGAGAACGCGAGGAATTCTTCCAGCGTTGAATTGATGCGACTGATCTCATTTCGCAATGTTCCGGTGAGTTTATGCCATTCACCATCCGGGTCATTCTTGGGGACCACCAGCTCGCGTTGGATGCGCTGTACCAGAATACCGATGGCGTTGAGCGGATTTCGAATTTCGTGTGCGACACCGGCCGCCAATTCACCCATAGCGGCTTGTTTTTCCTGAATGCGTTGTAGGCGCTCCAACCGGAATACTTCAGCTTCCATCCGCTCTTTCTCAGCCTGCAAAAGCGCAGCGTTTTGACGCGAGATAAAAAATGCTGTGACCACCAACGCCAGGATGATGAAAATAACAGTCCGAAATAAAATTTGAAGCAGAAGCTTATGTTTCAATGTGTCGAACTCATTTGCACGAAATCCGAGCGAAAGATCAAAGGGTTGGTTTTGCAATCGTACAGATTCATGTAATTGGATGTACATATTCGTAGGCGTGTCGATGTATTCCATATGGGCATCTATCAACTGAATCTCGGCCAATGCAAGTTGCTCTCCCAGAGAGTCCGGCAGGGTCAATATCGTGTCCTGATCTTGTGCAACCAGTTGTAAAAATGCCACGCCTTCCACATCCAGGAAACCATCCAGCAGATTCTTAAAATCGGTTTGAGACCTTAGGGCTGTTTCAACATCAACACTGAGTTGGGCTACAATCGCGCCACCCCGAAAAGCCGCAATTGCAACCATGAACCGATTTCCGTCGGATAATGTCCCAGTGCGGTGGATGGATTCGCCTGTTCCAGATTCATTCCCAACAGCGGTACCAACGCCAGGCGATCCGAGAATCAGCGAGTCAACCGCGCCAGACAGGATCGGTTCCAACAGTGTGACGATGCCGCGAGTTCCACGACTACGGGGCCTCCCAAATCCAGTACCGCCACCTTGTCCCATGCCCATGCCCATGCCGTAGCCTGGACCGGGACCTCGGCCCGCGGATAATCCCATTTCACCATTTTCATTCACAAACATGATCCGAAATAATCCGTCACGATTTGCGAGCGTAGCCAGTTGATCTTCGGTGAGCCGTCCGTCGCGATCCAGTTTATTAATGGTATGGAGTAATGTGAATGCCCTGTCCAGGTAAGCTTGTTCAAGGTTTTCGGAGAGGTCAAACTGCCGGATACCGCTGTTCGTAATGGCGTTGGCGGTGAGGCGTGCTTGATCTCGGTAGCTATTGATAATTTGTTGGCTGCGGGACTGGTACTCACTGTAACTCCAGAAAATGACCAGTGCAAAAAGGAAAAGGTAGAACAATAAAAACCAGCGATTAAAACGAGCTGACGGCATGGCATAACTTATTCCAGGTTGAGAAGGATGCGTATTTGATTTTAAGGTCATTCTGCACATCTAAAAGCAAGAGTAACGCCAAGCCGTGGTTTGTGAAAAAACAATGCTGATGGCCGAATCGTTCGACATTCGTGTCGAGAGTTTCGACAAAAATGTCGAATTGGCACGGGTTTGCCAAACCATGGAATATTCCCTAAGAACAATAATAATAACCATTAAAGATTCAACTTGAGGGGTTTGAAAGCGATTGGCACCGGTATTGGTCTATTCAGGCCAGAAGAAGGAAACAGAACATGAAACAGCATTTCACAACAACCAACAGAAAGGACGCAATCATGCAACAGACCTCTTCAATCAAATGGACCTTCGCTTTGGCAGCGATCATGGCTTTCAGCCTCGGAACATCCTCGGCTTACGCCCAGGGACAGGGCGCCGGCAGTGGCTATGGTCCTGGCGACGGTACCGGTTACAACAGCTCATTTATTGATGCTGATGGTGACGGTTTTAATGACAATGCACCCGATGCCGATGGTGACGGGATTCCGAACGGACAGGATGACGATTATATCGCCGTTCCTGGAGAGTGTGACGGAACGGGTACCGGCGCTGGCGCTGGAATGGGTAACCGTGGTCAGGCTAACGCCCCAGCAGACGGTAGTGGCAATGGTCGGCATGGCTCAGCCGCAGGAACCGGAACAGGCGACTGTGACGGGACCGGAGCTGCAGTAGTCGCACCACGCATCAGCCGCACCAAAGTTAAGTTGATGAAATAACGACTCTCCCGATGGTAACTCAGGGAGGCTGATTCATCCGCCTCCCTGAATCCTTCAGTCCTTAACAATAAATGGAAAAAAACACTCTAACCCAAGCAAAGAAACCTATGAAATCAATGACGTACATACTGTTCACAGCACTCTCAGCAGGGTTGTTTGTGACACCAGCAGGGGGGCAGGGGATGGAGTGGTATTTTGAATCCTCCGTGTTTCAAAATGACCATTATTTAGGTTCATCCATTCCGGATGATCAACAATCGCTGGGTATCCAAACTGGCATCGCCACATTCCCGACTGATCAGGTTCGGCTAACGCTGGATCTCTCAGGGCAGCAGGTCTATACCAACACGGATTATTCTCAATATAATTTGTGGACTGCATTGGATTGGCGTTCGATAGCAACGGATTATTCGACGCGTTGGAGGTCATTTTCAGGAATCGGACTCGGAATGCATCAATATGCAGATGAATTTTCGTACAATAATTACTTCAATCTTCAAACCTATTTCAGGACCAAGTATGATGTTTCAAAAGTGAGCTTCTTTGAGCTCCGGTACTTTCTGGAACTCAAGGCATTTACCGAATTGCCGGAAGCTTCGAATTGGCAGCACTGGTTTGACCTGAAGGTGCACCAATCATTCCCTACCAATACTGCAGTGACGGTTCATCTGGGCGGTGGTGTACAGGATTTCATATCACTCTCCAGCTTGAATCCGATCCAGAGTAATGGCCGTCGTAGTGAGCGCGTGAGTCTGTCCACCGGTGATCTTCCAACCAATACTCTGGGCTATATTGGATTCCGGGCAAGCCAATCGATCAGCGCCAGATTGGGCATTTATTACGATTATAAATTCCAAAAACGACTGGACGACAATGCTACCGGCGCGGTCCTGGTATTAGAGGATGAAACCAGTCCCATCATTGATGATTTTTTCTGGGCTGGCGTTCAGCATACACTGGGTGCCAATATTCACCTGCCCAAATTGAAAAAACTGTCTGTAACAGGTGGTGTTTCAGACCAGGATTACATGAATGTCCCGGTCTATGCTTTTGATTTTGAAACAGGTGATTTCCAAACTGATGTCAATGGCGACAAAATAATGATTGAAAATGCACGCAACTCCCAGGCAACATTTTTTCAAACAACCCTGACCAAAACGATCCAACCCGGACGCAATCAAGATCTGGGAAGCCTGGATATTTGGCTTCAGGGACGCTACGAGATTTTGGATGGAAATGACCCTCTCTATCAATATTCCGGTCAACAATGGGTGACCGGAGTGACATTTAATTTTTAAATCACAACCAAAAAGGAGGTGCAACATGCGCCGAACAACAAAAATGATGATCGCGATGACCGTAACAGCCACGCTCGTAATGGCTCAGGGTTACGGCCGAGCCGCAGGGAATAGCAATTGGTGGATGGATGATCTGAACCTTACAGTTGACCAACAGAAAACCATCACCACCATGCAAACGCAATTTCAGAAAGACCAGATTAAAGTCCGCAGCCGACTGGAGACTGCCCAGGTCGAATTGCGAGGACTTATGACCAATCCTTCTGAAAACACGAAACAAATCAAAGCGACGCAAGCTGAGATTAATCAGATTCGGACTGAACTCCAGAACGCTGGTGTGGACCATCGGGTCGCCATTCGCAAACTCCTGACACCCGAGCAACAGATACTGTTTGATAAGCGCGGGGGTAGAGGAATGGGGAACGGCCAGGGAATGCGTGATGGTCGTGGCAGTGGCAACATGGGAGGTCGTGGCGGATCAGGTGGCTCACGTGGAATTCACACACCCGGTACCGGTGGGGGTGCGCGCTGAGACTTTAAAAGCACTTTGTCTTGGCCTGATATATAATGGAAAATGGTTCGTCAGATGGCGGACCATTTTCCATTTGTTCAGTTTTGAAAATCCAAAATGTTCACTTATAATCGACCTTTCAAAGAGACAGGGAATGTGTAATCAGCTGTTGTGAGCAATAAAAGCGCAATTGAGCTGAATGTTGTGCAAAGACTGATTTGATCTCATTAGCGTTGAGCGAAAGGGGAGAGGAAGGAATCATGAAGACGCGTCAAGTTATTGCTGTAATGATTTTGTTGATGACGATGAGCGGATTTTCGAGCCGGGGATACGGTCAGCAGAGCCTGGCCGGTAATACGGAATCATGGTACGCCTACTGGGGTATCGGAGCGGCAGACTTTACATACCCGGGTGAAGTCAATGATTTGCTAGAATATCTGGAGCGACAAGACGGTGTGACACGCACCAAACTTGCGCTGGATATGTTTGGCTTCTATTGGCATGTGAATCCCATGACCGTCGGTGGTTTTATCGTAAATGGCGCTGCAGATGCCTTTGAGGCAGATGGAGAAACGATGCAATGGAATCACTATTTGTATTCTGGCAGCATGATTCATTACTTGGGAACTTCGTTTGGCAAGGGTCTCTTCATCAGGGTCGATGCCGGATTGGCAAAAATGGTACTCCAATCCTCACAGGATGACCCCATCACAAGTGATAATGGATACGGCGGATTGGTTGGCGGTGGTTGGTCCTTTGATCTGGGTGGGACCAGATTGTTACTCAATGCCAATTATGCCTATCGCCATATCGAAGGTGATGATACAGAAATCATCAGTTTTTCACTGGGGGGTCTATTTTAAGAGAGGGGTTATATGAAGAAATATCTAAACAACTTTGCTCTGTTCTTGTTCTTAAGCAGTTCCGGTCTCGCACAGTCCACAAGTAGTCAGGATTGGTCCATCAACGTGCTCAGTACTCCCTCCAGTTGGATTCGCACAAGTTCATTGGCTGCTGGTCACGTCGGTAGTGTAGAAAGTCAGATAGCCAACATTGGCAGCACCAATCCGGCAAATATTATGGCGGCAGGGATGGATGGTTTCGGACTATTGGTTGGTGGCGTTTCCCCCTCTGACTATTTTTCACTCAAAATTCAAAGATCACCTGCATTTGGACTAAGAAATGTTGGTATGATTAAAACTTTCGGCTCATTAAAACTGGGTTTTGCTCATGCCCAGCCGTACTCAATGGAAATGACATTAGACATGCACGAAAGGGGGATATTGTATCCCGATTTTGAGAATCTAGTGACTTTTACCACCAAAACTACACTCATAGCAAATTCAATTGTGGTGGGGTGGAGTCAGCGTATACCGCAATGGAGCTCCGGGCGATTCGATTTTGGGATGCGCATCGGGTGGGCGCAACTTCAATACTTTACGGGGTACGATGATGTCAGACTGGGAAATATTGATCAGAATACTTTATCTCTCGCCTATGGAGTAAAGTTGGAAGCTTCCCCCAAATTTTCAGCGGGTATCTTCATCGAAACAAAAATCCGCTATAATGAGCGTATCCATCATGAGATTGATTCAATACTGTATACGGATCCGACCATTATCTTAGGTCCAATTCCGGAATGGACAACGCTTCAGGCTGAACTACCGACAGTGATCCAAGGTGGGATGCAATATCGCTTCACCTCAGGCTGGCAAATCGGTGGAGAAGCTCGCTATGGCTTATGGTCCAGATTGGACGAAGATTACCGCGATAGTTGGGACGTGAATTTGAATGGTGCACCTCCTGAAATCGGCTCTGTTTCCACCAGATTGGGCATTAATTGGGTACCCTACATGTATGATATTGACCCGATTTTGAAGATAGACAACTCAACCTTATTTGAGTACGTAGTGATCGGATGGGAAAAATCCCGGTACAACCTGGAATTATTTGTCGCGGATAGCCACTTGTCTGGCGGTAAAAACTGGCAGGAAACCGCGGTCAGATTGAGCCTGAATTACCAATTC